>NZ_CP013630.1:0-60000 GCF_001664485.1 Rhizobium sp. N324
CAGCCAGAGAGGCGGAGGGGAGAGGCTTTCGCCATCGAGAACCCTCATGATCTTTCGGCGCGTGTCGCTCAAGCGCTTCTTCCCTATAAAAAATCAAAGATATTTTAAAAGGTTTCTATTTCTTAGAGTCGGTGTCTATCAAGGATTAAAATCCATCCACCGCCGACGCCATTTGTCGCGTGCCTGCAAAAAATATCGGAAGGATTTCGCCATTCTCAAGAAAGTTCGGGGAGAAGCCGAATCTGAAAATGATTCCAAATCCTTCCGGACGGATGATTTTTCTCGCAGCTGTGGATAAGCTGTGGACCTCGTCTCAACAAATCAATCTGTTCCCCATCATCCACAGGGCCCGCCGAAACCGATCTGCAAAATTCGAAATGTGGATAAAGAGGCATGTTTTCCCTTGCCGGGAACTGCCTCGCCGCCTTAGCTCTCTTTCATCCAGTGTTTTCAACAGGCAGCGGAAAATAGCGTGGAGAACAGAACGAACTTCTTTCATCTGCATCTGATTTCTGACTCAACGGGAGAGACTCTGATCTCCGCCGGCCGCGCCGCATCGGCACAGTTCAGATCCGCTCAGCCGATCGAACATGTCTATCCGCTGATCCGCAACCGCAAGCAGCTGCTGCCGGTTCTGCAGGCGATCGATGATGCCCCCGGCATCGTGCTCTATACGATCGTCGACCGGGAGCTCGCGAGCCTGATCGACGAGCGCTGCGTCGAGATGGGTGTCGCCTCGGTGAACGTGCTGGAGCCGGTGATGAATGCGTTTCAGATCTATCTCGGTGCGCCCTCGCGCCGTCGGGTCGGCGCCCAGCACGTGATGAATGCCGGTTACTTCGCGCGTATCGAAGCGCTGAATTTCACCATGGATCATGACGACGGCCAGATGCCGGACGATTACAATGACGCCGATGTCGTCATCATCGGCATCAGCCGTACGTCGAAAACACCGACCAGCATCTACCTCGCCAACCGCGGCATCAAGACGGCAAACATTCCGATCGTCTATGGCGTACCGTTGCCTGAAAGCCTGTTCGTCACGACCAAGCCGCTGATCGTCTGCTTGATCGCCACCACCGACCGTATCTCCCAGGTGCGCGAAAATCGCATCCTCGGCGCCACGCATGGCTTCGATCGTGAACATTATACCGATCGCGCCGCGATTTCCGAGGAGCTGAAATATGCCCGCTCGCTCTGCGCTCGCCATAACTGGCCGCTGATCGACGTGACCCGCCGCTCGATCGAAGAAACCGCCGCGGCAATCGTTGCCCTACGGCCGAAGCTGCGTTAAGCGCTGACCGGCAGCCGCTCCATCGAGGAACCCATGACGCAGAAACTCATCCTTGCATCGTCGAGCCCCTTTCGGCGGATGCTGATGGAAAATGCCGGTCTATCCTTTGAGGCGCATGCCGCAAGGATCGATGAACGGGCGGTCGAGGCGCCGCTTGAGAAAGCCGGCGCAACACCGGATGCGGTGGCCCTCGTGCTCGCCAAGGCCAAAGCCGAGGATGTCAGTAGCCGTTTTCCAGACAGACTGGTCATCGGTTCGGATCAGACGATGTCGCTCGGCGATCGCGTCTTCCACAAGCCGCGCGATATGGCTGATGCCGCCAACCACCTTCAGGCGCTTTCCGGCGTGACCCACCGGCTGAACAGCGCCGTCGCGATCGTCAGCAACGGCGTAACCTTATGGCAACATCTCGCCCATGCCGAGCTGACGATGCGGCCGTTGACGGCGGAATTCATCGCCCGGCATCTGGCGCGGGTCGGCGACAGGGCGCTTTCCAGCGTCGGCGCCTATCAGTTGGAGGGGGAGGGCATTCAGCTCTTCGAGAAAATCGAGGGTGACTATTTCACCATTCTCGGCCTGCCGATGCTGCCTCTCTTAAAAAAATTGCGCGAACTCGGAGCGATCGATGGGTGATTCACGTGAAACATTGGTTCCGAAGGCGTTTGTCACGGGCTTTCCGATCAAGCATTCGCGCTCACCGCTGATCCACGGATACTGGCTGAAAACGCTCGGCCTGCCAGGCAGCTACCGCGCCCATGAAGTGGCGCCCGAGGCCTTTGCCGATTTCATTGCGGCGCTGAAGGATGGCAGGTCCGGCTTTGCCGGCGGCAATGTCACAATTCCCCACAAGGAGCTGGCGTTCCGGCTTGCCGACAAACCGGATGCGCTGTCGCGCGAACTCGGCGCCGCAAATACGCTTTGGCTGGAGGAGGGGGCCCTGCACGCGACGAACACCGACGGCCGCGGCTTCACCGCCAATCTCGATGAACGCCGTCCGGGCTGGGACCGGTATGACACGGCGGTCGTCTTCGGCGCCGGCGGCGCCAGCCGGGCAATCATCCAGGCGGTCCGCGATCGCGGTTTCAGGGAGATCCACGTCGTCAATCGTACCGTCGAACGGGCGCGTGAACTGGCCGATCGCTTCGGTCCGAAAGTTTTCGCCCATCCGGCCGCCGCACTCGCAGAAGTCATGAAAGGCGCCGGCCTCTTCATCAACACCACTTCGCTCGGCATGGATGGCGAAGCCGCACCCCAGCTCGACTTCACGCCGCTTGCAGCCGACGCCGTCGTCACCGATATCGTTTATATCCCCTTGAAGACGCCGATCCTGGCCCAGGCGCAGGCGCAGGGATTTTCCACCGTCGACGGCCTCGGCATGCTGCTGCATCAGGCGGTGCCGGGTTTTGAAAAATGGTTCGGCCAGCGTCCGGCCGTCGACGCCGCGCTGCGCGCGCTGATCATCGCGGATATGGAAGCCCATTGATGTTGAAGATCGGTCTCACCGGCTCCATCGGTATGGGAAAATCGACGGCGGGCAAACTCTTCGCCGAGGCCGGAATCCCGCTGAACGATTCGGATGCCGTGGTCCACGATCTCTATGCCGGCGAGGCAGCACCGCTGGTGGATGCCGCCTTTCCCGGCACGATGAAGGACGGAACCGTCGACCGCCATGAACTCGGCCGTCAGCTGGCGCTTGATCCCGACGGCTTCAAACGCCTCGAAGCGATCGTCCATCCGCTGGTTCGCAAACGCGAGACGGGCT
This sequence comes from Rhizobium sp. N324, assembly GCF_001664485.1. Taxonomy (NCBI): domain Bacteria; kingdom Pseudomonadati; phylum Pseudomonadota; class Alphaproteobacteria; order Hyphomicrobiales; family Rhizobiaceae; genus Rhizobium; species Rhizobium sp. N324. The sequence continues at coordinate 3,057 of NZ_CP013630.1, forward strand.
TTCTGAAGCGGCAGCGCGCCGCCGGCGCCGAGATGGTCGTCCTCGATATTCCGCTGCTCTTCGAAACCGGCGCCTGGGAAAGAGTGGATGTCGTCGTCGTCGTCAGTGCCGGTCCACAGATTCAGCGAGAGAGGGTGCTTGCGCGCGAAGGCATGACCGAGGAAAAATTCGAGATGATTCTATCACGCCAGACACCGGACACGGAAAAACGGCGCAGGGCGGATTATCTGATCGACAGCAGCCGCAGTCTCGCCGAGACCAAGGAACGGGTGCTCGAGATTATCGCCGACCTGAAAATACGGATTGCCAAGGGAGATTTCCGGAATGCGTGAGATCATCTTCGATACGGAAACCACCGGCCTCGACAACCGCGCCGACCGCATCATCGAAATCGGCGGCATCGAGCTCTTCAACCATTTCCCCACCGGCAACGTGATCCATATCTTCATCAATCCCGGCGATCAGAAGGTTCATCCGGATGCACTCGCCGTGCACGGTATCACCGATGAATTCCTGAAGGACAAGAAGCCTTTCGCGGAGGTTGCCGAAGAAATCCTTGCCTTCTTCGGCGATGCCAAGTGGATCGCCCACAACGCCACCTTCGATATGGGCTTCATCAATGCCGAACTGGCGCGGATCGGTTTGCCACCGATCCTGCCGGAAAAGGTGATCGATACGCTGTCGATGGCGCGCCGCAAACATCCGATGGGGCCGAATTCGCTCGACGCGCTATGCCGGCGCTACGGCATCGACAATTCGCACCGCACCAAACACGGCGCGCTGCTCGACTCCGAACTGCTCGCCGAGGTCTATATCGAGATGATCGGCGGCAGGCAGGCCGCATTCGGCCTGAGTATGACCGCTACATCGGCTCAGAACGGTCGCGGCGACGGGGCGGAGGAAGACGACGTGGTGATCGCCTCCGTGCTCGAGCGGCCCCGCCCGCTTGCCCCTCGTCTCAGCCAGTCCGAGGCGCAGGCGCATGAGGCGCTCGTCGCCAAGCTCGGCGAAAAAGGCATCTGGGCGAAATACGCCAATTTGAATTAAAACCGGCCTCAATTGAAAATGCCCGGGACTTGCCCGGGCATCCGCATCTCAGAGAAAAACATCCGCTCAGTTCGGAACGGCCTGGACCTTGGCGCGCGCCTGTTCTTCGGCAACGCGCTGGGCGAACATCTGGGTGAAATCGATCGGGTCGATCATCAGCGGTGGGAAACCGCCGTTGCGGGTCACGTCGGCGATGATCTGACGGGCGAAGGGGAAAAGCATGCGCGGGCACTCGATGAAGAGAACCGGCAGCATGTGTTCCTGCGGGAAACCAGCAACGCGGAAGACGCCGCCATAGGTGAGTTCGGCATGGAAAACCGTCTTGTCGCCGTCCTTGGCTTCGGCATTCAGCGACAGCACGACATCGAAATCCGTATCCGAAAGCGGGTTGGCGTTGACGTTCACATTGATGTTGATCGTCGGCGCCTTGTCGCGGGCCTGCAGCGAACGCGGCGCGCCCGGATTTTCGAAGGAGAGATCCTTGGTATATTGCGCAAGGATCGAGAGGGTGGGGCTGGCCGCACCGTTGCTGTTGTTATCGTCTGCCATTGGCTTTTCCTCGAGGGGCATGGGAATGGTGCCGCCATCTAACATTTCAGGGAAGGGCTTACAACCCTGGGCGCTTGGCGCCGTTGATCGGCCGCAGCGCCTCAATCGCCGAGATGTTTGCCCGACCATGGCGAGTTGCGGTCCGGCTCCCTATGATAGTCCTCATCGTCGAGATCGACCACCTTCGAGTTCGGCCTGCGGTCGCGGAAATCGGGTTGCGGGCCGGCAGAATAGCCGCCCTTGGCATTGACGACGACGAAGCGTTTGGCGATCGCCCGCCAGACGAGTTCGCGCACCGGCGGGATGAGAATGAGGATCGCGATGATGTCGGTGAGGAAGCCGGGAATGATCAGCAGCAGCGAGGCGATGACGTTCATCGCCGGCCGCAGCAACTCGCGCCCCGGCATAACCCCGTTTCGTCCCTCGCTCGACATGCGGCGCAAAATACCGATGCCCTGCCGGCGCAGCAGACCGACCCCGAGAACGAAGCCCAGCATGACGAGCGCCAGCGTCAGCCACAATCCGATTGCCCGGCCGACGACGACGAAACCGGCAATTTCGGCGAGCGGCAGCAGCAGAATGAAAGCTGGCAGGATCGAAAAACCCATGGTCGTCATGTCCCGGGCTTGCCGGTCTCCTCTTGGCGCCGGCGAAGATGCCAGCCATCATTTGAATCATCTGTATAGGCAGACTATATGGGAGTACAAATCAGAGATGTTAACGGCGGCTGCGATACGATATGAGTTCGAACGACTTCATCACATTATTTTTCCTGGTGGCGGCTGTGCTGATTTTTTTTCAGCTCCGCTCCGTGCTGGGGCGCCGCACAGGAAATGAGAAGCCGCCGCGCGATCTCTATACGCCGCGGGATGCGGCTCCGGCCGAAGCCGCCGATGCCGGCAAGGTCGTGACCCTGCCGCGCCGCGATTCGACGAGCGAGGATGAGGATCGTTTCGCTGCCATCGATGCCTTCGCCGCACCTGGAACGCCGCTCAACGAATCGCTGCGGGCGCTGAACAAGGCCGATCCCGCCTTCAGCCCGAAGGAGTTTCTGAACGGCGCCCGCATGGCTTACGAGATGATCGTCATGGCCTATGCCGACGGCGACCGGAAAACGCTGAAGAACCTGCTGTCGCGCGAAGTCTACGACGGCTTCGAGGCGGCGATCGGCGAGCGCGAAACCCGGGGCGAGAAAGTGAAGTCCACCTTCGTCGGCATCGACAAGGCCGAAATCACCCATGCCGAGACGAAGGGCAGCGAAGCGCAGATCACCGTTCGCATCATCAGCCAGCTGATATCGGCCACTTACGACAAGGCGGATGTGCTGATCGAAGGCGACGCCGAAAACGTCGCCGAGGTCAACGACCTCTGGACCTTCGCCCGCGACACCCGCTCGCGCGATCCGAACTGGAAACTCGTGGCGACCGAATCGGAACATGAGTGACCACGCGCCGGACTTCGTCCTGCAGGCCATAAGCTTCGACACTCTGGAAGGCTGGAAGGATGATGATCCCTCCGGCCTTTTTGAGGTCATGCGACGCTGCCGCCGCCAGATCAGCGATGTCAAACCCTACCGCACCGGATCGCTCGGCCTGAGCTCGGAAGATCTGCTTCCGCTTCTGCTGGCCGCCGAGGATTTCACGCCGTCATCGCAGGCATCGGCGCGCGCCTTCTTCGAGATGCATTGCCGGCCTTTCGTGATCCGCCGCAAGGATGGCCATCCCGGCTTCGTCACCGCCTTTTACGAACCTGAGATCGAGGTGTCGGAGCGGCCGGACGAGGTTTTCCGTTTCCCCTTCTATCGGCGCCCGGACGATCTGATCGATCTCGACGATGCCAATCGCCCCGCCGAGCTCGACAATTCCTATGCTTTCGGCCGCCTGCATGATGGCCGTATCGCTGCCTATCCGGATCGCCGCGCCATCGATCAGGGATTTCTCGAAGGCCGCGGCCTCGAAATCGCCTGGGCGAAGTCGAAGGTCGACGTCTTCTTCGTGCATGTGCAGGGTGCGGCCCGTTTGCGCTACAGCGATGGCCGTATCGGCCGCATCACCTATGCGGCGAAGGCCGGCCATCCTTTCTCGGCGGTCGGCAAGCTGCTGATCGACCGAGGCGAGATTGCTCGCGCCGACATCTCGATGCAGACGATCCGCGCCTGGCTGGCGCGCAATCCCGAACGCGTCGACGAGGTGCTGTGGCATAACCGCTCTTATATCTTCTTCCGCGAGACGCCCTCGTGGGCTACCAGCCCGCGAACCGCCGATCTTCAGGCAGGCCCGATCGCCGCCGCCAAGGTGCCGCTTCTCGCCGGCCGCTCGCTTGCCGTCGACCGGCTGATCCATACCTTCGGTTTTCCTTTTTTCATTCGCGCTGAAAGCCTCACCCATCTCGATGACGGCCGGTCCTTCGGCCGGCTGATGCTGGCGCTTGATACCGGCTCGGCGATCGTCGGCCCGGCGCGCGGCGATATCTTCACCGGTTCGGGCGACATCGCGGGAGAAAGGGCCGGCACCGTCCGCAACGACGCCGATTTCACCATCCTTGTTCCCAAGGCCGCCGCTGGACGATTCGACTGATGGCCAAGGATCGAAAACTCAGCGCCGATGAGAGGATCCTCTGGGGCAAGGTTGCCCGCAGCACTCGGCCGATGCCTGAAAAGGCGGGTGAGTTGAATGAACTCGATGCCTTTCTCGTCGAGGCCGAAGCTGCCGCCGAACAGCAGAAGGCCGGAAAGCAGGCGTCCGCCGCGCCTTTGCCGCTGCAACCGGCAGCGCCTTCCGCGTCGAAACCGCCGGCCGGCGTGCATCATCCGCTGGAGAAGCCGGTCAAGCGCAAGATCGCTAAGGGCCGGCTGGCTCTCGAAGCACGGATCGACCTGCACGGCCTGGTGCAGAGCGAGGCTCATGTCATTCTGCTCGATTTCCTGATCCGCGCCCATGAGCGCGGCCTGCGTCATGTCTTGGTCATTACCGGCAAGGGCAGCTCGATGGGCAGTGCCGGCGCGTTGAAGCGGGCCGTGCCGCTGTGGTTCTCGAAGCCGGAATTCCGCTACCTGATTTCCTCCTACGAGCCGGCCGCACAGCATCATGGCGGTGAGGGCGCGCTCTACATTCGCCTGTCGCGGCGGCATGGGGAAAGGCCATGACGCCCTTCGGAGAGGCGGTTCGCAGGCTGAGAGCGCGCAAGGGTGTCTCGCAGAAGGAGATGGCGGAAGCGCTGAATGTCTCGCCCGCCTATCTCTCGGCGCTGGAACACGGCAAGCGTGGTTTGCCCACGTTCGATCTGCTGCAGCGCATCGCCGGTTATTTCAACATCATCTGGGACGAGGCTGAGGAACTGTTTCTGCTCGCCCGTTCTTCCGATCCGCGCGTCGTCATCGATACATCAGGCCTGCCGCCGGAATATACCGAATTTGCCAACCGATTGGCGCGGCGGATTCGCAACCTTGACAGTGCCGAGATCGGCCGGCTATCGGCACTTCTCGAAAATGGCGGCAAAGGCGACGGAAAAGCGTCATAATCCCCTGTTTTATGCCTTGTTCGGGGGACTTGCCATTGGGAAGTGTGCCCAAAAAACCTATATACGAGAGTGAAAAAAGCCGGTGATTCGCAAGGCCCGCCGCAGCTTTACGACAACAGGGAAAATCTCGACAGAATGAGCGATACATCCGCGACGGAAAACGGCGTAAGCACCGAATATGGCGCAGATTCCATCAAGGTTCTGAAGGGCCTTGATGCCGTGCGCAAACGCCCCGGCATGTATATCGGCGATACCGACGACGGCTCCGGCCTTCATCACATGGTCTATGAAGTCGTCGACAACGCCATCGACGAAGCGCTCGCCGGCCATGCAGACATCGTCACCGTCTCGCTCAATCCGGATGGCTCGGTGACGGTCACCGATAACGGCCGCGGCATCCCGACCGATATTCATACCGGTGAAGGCGTATCGGCGGCCGAAGTCATCATGACGCAGCTCCATGCCGGCGGTAAGTTCGACCAGAATTCCTACAAGGTCTCCGGCGGTCTGCACGGCGTTGGCGTCTCCGTCGTCAACGCATTGTCCGTCTGGCTGAAACTGAAGATCCGCCGCCAGGGCAAGATCCATGAAATGAGCTTCACCCACGGCGTGGCCGATGCGCCGCTGAAGGTCACGGGCGAAGCGCCTGATGAAACCGGCACCGAAGTGAGCTTCATGCCGAGCAGCGATACCTTCACCATGACGGAGTTTGACTACGGCACGCTGGAGCATCGTCTGCGCGAGCTCGCCTTCCTGAACTCGGGCGTGCGCATCCTGCTGACCGACAAGCGCCACTCCGATATCAAACAGGAAGAACTGCGTTATGACGGCGGCCTCGAGGCCTTCGTTGCCTATCTCGACCGGGCCAAGAAGTCGCTCGTCGACAAGCCGGTCGCCATCCGCGGCGAAAAGGACGGCATCACCGTCGAAGTCGCGATGTGGTGGAACGACAGCTATCACGAGAACGTGCTCTGCTTCACCAACAATATTCCCCAGCGCGACGGCGGCACCCATATGGCCGGCTTCCGCGCGGCACTGACGCGCCAGGTGGTTTCCTATGCCGACAATTCCGGTATCACCAAAAAGGAAAAGGTGACGCTGCAGGGCGAAGATTGCCGCGAGGGCCTGACCGCGGTGCTGTCGGTCAAGGTGCCCGATCCGAAATTCTCCTCGCAGACCAAAGACAAGCTCGTCTCCTCGGAAGTGCGTCCCGTTGTCGAAAGTCTCGTCAACGAGGCGCTGAACACCTGGTTTGAAGAGCATCCGAGCGAAGCCAAGATTCTCGTCGGCAAGGTCGTCGAGGCCGCCGCGGCGCGCGAAGCGGCCCGCAAGGCCCGCGAATTGACCCGCCGCAAGGGTGCTCTCGATATTGCCTCGCTGCCGGGCAAGCTGGCCGACTGCTCCGAACGTGACCCGGCAAAATCCGAAGTCTTCCTCGTCGAGGGCGATTCCGCCGGCGGCTCGGCCAAGCAGGGCCGGTCGCGCGAAAACCAGGCGATCCTGCCGTTGCGCGGCAAGATCCTGAACGTCGAACGCGCCCGTTTCGACAAGATGCTGTCGAGCCAGGAAATCGGCACGCTGATCACCGCGCTCGGCACCGGCATCGGCAAGGACGAGTTCAATGCCGAGAAGCTTCGCTACCACAAGATCATCATCATGACGGACGCCGATGTCGACGGCGCCCATATCCGCACCCTGCTGCTGACCTTCTTCTTCCGCCAGATGCCGGAGCTGATCGAGCGCGGCCATCTCTACATCGCTCAGCCGCCGCTCTATAAGGTCGCCCGCGGCAAGTCGGTGCAGTATCTGAAGGACGAAAAGGCGCTCGAGGAATATCTCATCAGCCAGGGCCTGGAAGATGCCGCGCTGAAGCTCGGCAGCGGCGAAGTCCGCACCGGCCAGGATCTGCGCGAAGTCATCCTCGACGCGTTGCGCATGCGCGCTTTGCTCGACAATCTCCATTCGCGTTACAATCGTGCGGCCATCGAACAGGCGGCAATCGCCGGCGCCCTCAATGCCGAACTCGTCAGCGACCGGACGCGAGCGCAGGCACTGGCGAGCGAGGTGGCAAGCCGTCTCGACATCATCGCCGAGGAAACCGAACGCGGCTGGCAGGGCGATCTGACCAGCGATGGCGGCCTGCGCCTTGAACGCATGGTTCGCGGCGTCAAGGAGATCGTCGTACTCGACATGGCGCTGATCGGCTCCTCGGATGCCCGGCACATCGATCAGCTGGCGTCACGCCTCAAGGAAATCTACCAAACCCCGCCGTCGCTGCATCGCCGCGAAGGCGACCTCGAGATCTCGGGCCCGCGCGCCTTGCTCGACGCAATCTTCGCCACCGGTCGCAAGGGCCTGACCATGCAGCGATACAAGGGTCTTGGCGAGATGAATGCCGAGCAGCTCTGGGAAACGACGCTTGATCCGAACGTGCGTTCGCTGCTGCAGGTCAAGGTCAACGACGCCACCGATGCCGACGGCCTCTTCGCCCGGCTGATGGGTGACGAAGTCGAACCGCGGCGCGAATTCATCCAGGACAACGCGCTGAGCGTCGCAAACCTCGATATCTGATTGCTTTTTTCCAAGCAAAAACCCCGCCGTCTCCAGATGGCGGGGTTTTTGCGTGTTTGGATTTCGTTCAATTTGCAACGAAACGGCCGTTAAAGGCGACCTCGGAAAGCGGTTTGCGCTGGCTGGGGAATTCGCGGGCCTGATTGCGCTCGGAAAGAACACTCTTGTCTGCCAGACGGCCGACGGCAACGCCGGCTTCGACCCGGTACCCCTCGGGAATGCCGAACGCCTTGCTGATTTCCTCGTGTTTGATGCCGCCCATGCCATGGGCATAGAACCCCGAGAGGCGGGCCTGAAGCGCTAGATATCCCCAGGCGGTGCCGGCGTCGAAGGAATGGGTATAGCTCGGCTTTTCCTCGCCGGAACCGGCAGCGCCGGTGAAGCCGCGCGAGACGACGAAGATCAGCGCCGACGCATTCCTAGCCCATTCCTGATTGGCATCGACGAGCAATGCGACGAATTTCTCCCAATGCTGTGAACCCTTCAGGGCATAGATGAAGCGCCACGGCTGCTGATTGGAAGACGACGGCGCCCAATGGGCGGCGTCGAGCAGGCTGAGAAGCTGCGCCTCCTCGATGATTTCGCCGGTGAAGGCGCGCGGCGACCAGCGATCGAGAAACATCGGATCGATCGGATATTGGGATTCGCGGCTGTTGCTTTTTGTCATGCTGGTTCCGGGCGTTGGGGACAGAAATTCGGATCGGGGTTGGATTCAGTCCGTCCATACGATGTGGAGTTCCTCGCGGAAGGCGAAGCGCTTCAGATGATCATCGATGACACCCTGCATCCTTGCCTGTTGCGCGGGGTCGGCGACGGAAAGTGCCATGGTCAGCGTCGCTTCGTCGGCAGCAAACGTCACCTCGGCCGTCTCGCTGAACGGTACCCGGCCCTTGTGCGGATCGAAATCGACGCTGAATTTATGGCTCCAGTGTTTGCACAGCTGCTGCAGATAGCGGCTTGCATGTTCCGTGCGCACGACAGCCTGGGAGAGATGCATTTTCGAACTCCACGTGATCTTCGTAACCGGAAGTCATATTTCCTGCTTCGTCGGCTTGGCAAGCGCTGCAACGTCGCAGTTTGGGTGCACAGATTGTCCTCATAAAAGCGGCTATACTCGACAAGGATCGTTCCCGTCGGTCCCGAATCTTGAGGAAAGTTTCAGAGCGTAAGGCGCAATTCAATGTGGTTTGCCGAAATCCGGCCGAATTCGAGGAAAGCCGTACCGCTTCGCGGCAAAGCCGTAATGACACCGGTGAATAATTCGTTCATAGGTGGCTGCAGATCCGTTTTCGATGAGGAGGAAATTCCATGAAGCTGATGCGTGTTGGCGAAGCAGGCAATGAAAAACCTGCGCTTCTCGATGCCGATGGCAAGATCCGCGATCTCTCCGGTCACGTCGCCGATATCGGCGGCGAGGCGATCTCGCCGGCGGGCCTTGCAAAGATCGCGGCAATCGATCCGAAGAGCCTTCCGGAGCTTGCCCCCGGCCGTATCGGCGCCTGCGTTGCCGGCACCGGCAAATTCATCTGCATCGGCCTCAATTTCTCCGACCATGCCGCTGAAACCGGCGCCACGGTGCCGCCCGAGCCGGTGATCTTCATGAAGGCGACCTCGGCCATCGTTGGTCCGAACGACAGCGTCCGGATCCCGCGCGGTTCGGAAAAGACCGATTGGGAGGTCGAACTCGGCGTCGTCATCGGCAAGACCGCGAAATATGTCAGCGAAGCCGACGCGCTCGATTACGTCGCCGGCTATTGCGTGTCGCATGATGTTTCCGAGCGCGCCTTCCAGACGGAACGCGCCGGTCAGTGGACCAAGGGCAAGTCCTGCGACACCTTCGGACCGATCGGTCCCTGGCTGGTCACCAAGGACGAGATCGCCGATCCGCAAAACCTCGGCATGTGGCTGAAGGTCAACGGCCAGACGATGCAGAATGGCTCGTCCAAGACCATGGTCTATGGGGTCGCCCACATCGTTGCCTATCTCAGCCAGTTCATGTCGCTGCATCCGGGCGACGTCATCTCCACCGGAACGCCTCCGGGCGTCGGCATGGGCATGAAACCGCCACATTATCTCAAGGCCGGCGACGTGGTCGAACTCGGCATCGAAGGTCTCGGCATGCAGAAGCAGACCTTCCTAGCGGATCATTAACGACGCTTTCTGCTGAAAAACTTAAGTTTTCCAGTCGATACTGATGCCGGAGAGTCACTTCTCCGGCATTTCTTGTGCGGGTCTGGTTCGTCCATGTTGCTGTGCAACAAAAAACTGTTAGTCTGAGTAACGTGCCCGCGTAACGGAAAGATTCGATGTCTCTCAATCGGTGTCATCTTTTCGATAGATGAAAGGTGGCGCCTTTGTTTTATCAGCTTTATGAATTGAATCATGCCGCCATGGCGCCCTTTCGCGCCGCGGCCGACATCATGCGGTTTGCCTATGCCAACCCGCTCAATCCGTTTTCCCATACGCCGCTCGGCCGGACGATGGCCGCCAGTCTCGAAATGTTCGAACGCACGACGCGCCGCTACGGCAAGCCGGAATTCGGGCTGAAGCAGACGGCGATCGGCGGTCAGATGGTTTCAGTCCGCGAGGAGATCGTCTGGTCGCGGCCCTTCTGCAATCTCCTGCATTTCGCCCGCAATGTTCCAGCCGCCGCACGCGGCGGCAACGATCCGCGCATCCTGATTGTCGCGCCGATGTCCGGCCATTATGCCACGCTGTTGCGCGGCACGGTAGAGGCGCTGCTGCCGAGTGCCGATGTCTACATCACCGACTGGATCGACGCCCGCATGGTGCCGATGACGGAGGGCACTTTCGATTTCGACGACTATGTCGACTACGTCATCGAGATGCTGCATTTCCTCGGTCACGACACGCATGTGATCGCCGTCTGTCAGCCTTCCGTTCCGGTGCTCGCTGCCGCTGCGGTCATGGAAGAGGCCAATGATCCGCTGTCGCCGGCGTCGATGACGCTGATGGGCGGCCCGATCGACACGCGCATCAACCCGACGGCGGTCAACAAGCTCGCCCAGGAGCGGTCGCTGCAGTGGTTCTCCGACAATGTGATCATGAACGTGCCCTGGCCCCAACCGGGCTTCATGCGTCCGGTCTATCCGGGATTCCTGCAGCTTTCGGGATTCATGTCGATGAATCTCGACCGGCATCTCGTCGCCCACAAGGAATTCTTCATGCATCTCGTGAAGAACGACGGCGAACCGGAAAAACATCGCGATTTCTACGACGAATATCTCGCCGTCATGGATCTGACGGCCGAATTCTACCTGCAGACGGTCGAGCAGGTCTTCATCAGGCATTCGCTGCCGAAGGGCGAACTGATGCATCGCGGCAAACGCGTCGATCCGGCGGCAATCCGCAAAGTGGCGCTTCTGACGGTCGAAGGTGAGAATGACGATATCTCGGGGGTCGGCCAGACAAAGGCGGCGCAGACGATCTGCGTGAACATTCCTGAACATATGCGCATGCACTATCTGCAGCCGGATGTCGGTCATTATGGTGTTTTCAACGGCTCGCGGTTCCGCCGCGAGATCGCGCCGCGCATCCTCGATTTTGTCCGCCAGCATTCCCGGTCTGCCGCCAAGCCTCCGGTCCCGCGTGTCATCAAGGGCGGCAAAACGGCCTGATTAAGGCGCTGCTGAATTAGAAGAGCGGATTCAAGACCTTGTCCGATTTCGCGGGCAATCGTCTTGAAGGTGGTTATTGCGGTAACCACATCGATTTCAGCGTTCGGTATTCTGCCGGGCGTGGAAAGCGAGGATACCCGCACGATGAACCAGTCAGCATTGCTTCGACCGGATTGGACTCCGGCTACCATTGCCCTGATGATTCTCGGCTTCATGGTTTTCTGGCCTCTGGGTCTTGCCATGCTTGCCTACATCATCTTCGGCGACCGTCTGCGCGGCTTCAAGCGTGACGTCAACCAGGCGACCGATGGCTTCTTTGCCTCCTGCCGCCGTTCGAACGGCCGTCACCGCCCGCATTTCTCGACCGGCAACGTCGCCTTCGACGACTGGCGCAAGGCCGAGATCGACCGGATCGAGGAAGAGCGCCGCAAGCTCGATGAAATGCGCGAGGAATTCGACGCCTATATGCGCGAACTACGCCGCGCCAAGGACCAGGAAGAGTTCGATCGCTTCATGCGTGACCGCAAGAACGCCAAGCGTGACGACAACGGCCCGGTCGCCGAATACCAGACGCCATGACGGCCTGAACGCTGAATTGATGACCGGCATCTTCCGATGCCGGTTTTTCTATGTCCGCTCGGCCGGCGAATCGGATAGAAAATACCCATGTTCTCGCTTCTGAAGACAAGGCCGAAAGCCCGGAAACCGGCGCCGCCCGAAACGCGGACGCTTGATGTGGCCGGCCGGCTGATGCCGTTGACCATCAAGCAGCACGACCGGGCGACCCGCATCACCTTGCGCATCGAGCCGGGTGGCCGGGCCTTGAAGATGACGGTGCCGAAAGGTCTGGCGGCGCGCGAGGTCAATGCCTTTCTCGATCGGCACCAGGGTTGGCTGCTCACCAAACTTGCCAAGTTTTCGACCGATGCCGGCCTGCGCGACGGCGGCGAAATTCTTTTTCGCGGCGTTTCCCATTGCATCCAGCATACCGGCAGCTTGCGCGGGCTGACGGAGGCGGTTTCGATAGATGGCAGACCGGTGCTGCGCGTCAGCGGCATGGAGGAACATGTCGGACGGCGCATCGCGGCCTTTCTGAAGAAGGAGGCGCGGGCCGAACTCGTAACGCTGGCAACGATGCATGCCGGAACGATCCGGGCGCCGATCCGTTCGATCTCGATGAAGGATACGCGCAGCCGCTGGGGCTCGTGCTCGTCGGAGGGAAATCTGAGCTTTTCCTGGCGCATCGTCATGGCGCCGCCTTCAGTGATCGATTATCTCGCCGCCCATGAGGTTGCCCATCTCAAGGAAATGAATCACGGGCCGCACTTCTGGGCGCTCTGCCGCAAACTTTGCCCCGGCATGGACGAAGCGAAATCCTGGCTGAAGCGGCACGGCAGCCAGTTGCATGCCATTGATTTCGACTAGCCGAAAGGCGCTCTAAATACAGCTTTCCGTGCAAATTGGCTCGACTCTTGCCGCGTTTCGTGTCACTTCGCTGCCATGAGACCGGATATCAAGATCTGCGGCTTGACGACGCCTGATGCTGTCGATCGCGCGCTGACGCGCGGCGCGACCCATATCGGTTTTATTTTCTTCGAAAAGAGCCCGCGTTATATCGAGCCGGACCTGGCGGCAAAACTGGCCGAACCGGCGCGCGGCAAGGCGAAGATCGTCGCCGTCGTCGTCGATCCCAGCAATGACGACCTGGACGAGATCGTCTCGCTGTTGAAGCCGGATATTCTGCAGCTCCACGGCAATGAGAGCCCCGAACATGTGCTGACCATAAAGGCGCTTTACGGTCTGCCTGTGATGAAGGTGTTTTCGGTGCGCACCGCCGACGATCTGAAACGCGTCGAGGCCTATATCGGCATTGCCGATCGCTTCCTCTTCGATGCAAAAGCGCCGAAGGGTTCCGAATTGCCGGGTGGCAACGGCATTTCCTTCGACTGGAGCCTTCTGAGCTGGCTCGACGGCAGCATCGACTACATGCTCTCCGGCGGGCTGAACAAGAACAATGTCGCGGATGCGCTGGTGAAGACCAAGGCACGTGGTATCGACGTCTCCTCGGGTGTCGAAACAGCACCCGGCGTGAAGAGCGTCGCAATGATCGATGAATTTTTCGATGCGGTCGAAGAGGCGAATGCGCCTGTCGTGGCCTCAGGGAGTTGAGAGTGAACGAAACGCCTAAACCGAATTCCTTCCGTTCCGGGCCTGACGAAGACGGCCGTTTCGGCATTTATGGCGGTCGTTTCGTTGCCGAAACATTGATGCCGTTGATCCTCGATCTGCAGGACGAGTGGGACAGGGCCAAGAACGATCCGGCATTCCAGGCCGAGTTGAAGCATCTTGGCGCCCATTATATCGGCCGCCCGAGCCCGCTCTATTTCGCCGAGCGGCTGACGGCCGAACTCGGCGGCGCGAAGATTTATTTCAAGCGCGAGGAACTGAACCACACCGGTTCGCATAAGATCAACAATTGCATCGGCCAGATCCTGCTGGCCAAGCGCATGGGCAAGACCCGGATCATCGCCGAAACCGGCGCCGGTCAGCACGGTGTCGCTTCCGCCACCGTTGCCGCCCGCTTCGGCCTTCCCTGTGTCGTCTATATGGGCGCTACCGACGTCGAGCGTCAGGCGCCGAACGTTTTCCGCATGAAGCTGCTCGGCGCCGAGGTCAAACCGGTGACGGCGGGCAGCGGCACGCTGAAGGACGCCATGAACGAGGCGCTTCGCGACTGGGTCACCAATGTCGAGGATACCTACTACCTGATCGGAACGGCGGCCGGTCCGCATCCCTATCCGGAGATGGTCCGCGATTTTCAGTCGGTGATCGGCACGGAAGCGAAAGAGCAAATGCTGGCAGCCGAGGGCCGCCCGCCGGATCTCGTCGTCGCTGCCGTCGGCGGCGGTTCGAACGCGATCGGCATTTTCCATCCTTTCCTCGATGATCCGACAGTGAAGATCGTCGGCGTCGAAGCCGGCGGCAAGGGCCTGCAAGGCGACGAACATTGCGCCTCGATCACCGCCGGTTCGCCTGGCGTGCTGCACGGCAACCGCACCTACCTGCTGCAGGATGGCGACGGCCAGATCAAGGAAGGCCATTCGATTTCGGCCGGTCTCGATTATCCCGGCATCGGCCCCGAGCATTCCTGGCTGAACGATACCGGTCGCGTCGACTATGTACCGATCATGGATCACGAAGCCCTCGAGGCCTTCCAGACTCTGACCCGTCTCGAAGGCATCATCCCGGCGCTCGAACCCTCGCACGCGATTGCCGAGGTGATCAAGCGCGCACCGAAGATGGGCAAGGACGAGATCATCCTGATGAACCTCTCCGGCCGCGGCGACAAGGATATTTTCACCGTCGGCAAGATTCTGGGAATGGGACTGTAAGACATGACCGCACGCATGGACAAACGCTTCGCCGAACTGAAGGCCGAGGGCCGTCCGGCGCTTGTGACCTATTTCATGGGCGGCGATCCTGATTACGACACCTCGCTCGGCATCATGAAGGCGCTGCCGGAAGCGGGCTCCGACATCATCGAGCTCGGCATGCCCTTTTCCGATCCGATGGCCGACGGCCCGGCGATCCAGCTCGCCGGCCAGCGGGCGCTGAAAGCCGGCCAGACGCTGAAGAAGACACTGCAGCTGGCGGCCGATTTCCGCAAGACCAACGACGCCACGCCGATCGTCATGATGGGCTACTACAACCCGATCTATATTTACGGCGTCGAGACCTTCCTCGACGACGCGCTCGCTGCCGGCATCGACGGCCTGATCGTCGTCGATCTGCCGCCTGAAATGGACGACGAACTCTGCATCCCGGCGATCCGCAAAGGCATCAATTTCATTCGCCTGGCGACGCCGACGACGGATGAGAAGCGCCTGCCGAAGGTTTTGAAGAACACCTCCGGCTTCGTCTATTACGTCTCGATGAACGGCATCACCGGTTCGGCGCTGCCGGATCCGTCGCTGGTCTCGGGCGCGGTCGAACGCATCAAGCAGCATACCAAGCTGCCCGTCTGCGTCGGCTTCGGCGTCAAGACGGCGGAACATGCCAAGGTCATCGGCGGTTCGGCGGACGGCGTGGTCGTCGGCACCGCCATCGTCAATCAGGTCGCCACCAGCCTGACGAGTGACGGCAAGGCAACCGCCGACACGGTTCAGGCTGTTGCCACGCTGGTGCGCGGCCTTTCCACGGGAACCCGTTCCGCGCGCCTTGTTGCTGCCGAATAGTTTGCCCACATTGGCACCAGTCAGTTAGGAGAATTCGAGTTGAACTGGATCACCAACTACGTTCGCCCGCGGATCAATTCCATGCTGGGCCGTCGCGAAGTGCCGGAGAACCTCTGGATCAAGTGCCCGGAAACCGGCGAGATGGTCTTCCACAAGGATCTGGAAGGCAACAAATGGGTCATTCCGGCCTCCGGCTATCACATGAAGATGCCGGCCAAGGCCCGCCTCGCCGATCTGTTCGACAACGGTGACTATGAATCGCTGCCGCAGCCGAAGGTCGCCCAGGACCCGCTGAAATTCCGCGATTCGAAGAAATATAGCGATCGCCTGCGCGACAGCCGCCTGAAGACCGAGCAGGAAGATACGATCCTTGCCGGGCTCGGAAAGGTGCAGGGGTTGAAACTCGTGGCGGTGGTGCACGAATTCAACTTTATCGGCGGTTCGCTCGGCATGGCCGCCGGCGAGGCGATCGTCAAGGCCTTCGAGCGTGCGACCTCGGAAAAGTGCCCGCTCGTCATGTTCCCCGCTTCCGGCGGCGCACGCATGCAGGAAGGCATCCTGTCGCTGATGCAGCTGCCGCGCACGACGGTTGCCGTCGACCTGCTGAAGGAATCCGGTCAGCCCTATATCGTCGTCCTGACCAACCCCACCACCGGCGGCGTCACGGCTTCCTATGCCATGCTCGGCGATATTCATCTGGCTGAGCCCGGCGCCGAAATCGGCTTTGCCGGCAAGCGCGTCATCGAGCAGACCTTGCGCGAAAAACTGCCCGAAGGCTTCCAGACCTCCGAATATCTGCTGGAACATGGTATGGTGGATATGGTCGTCAAACGCCACGATATCCCGGAAACGCTGGCACGCGTGCTTAAGATCCTGACGAAGAAGCCGGTTTCGGCGGCGAATACCATGAATAGCGGCGCGATCGCTCTGGCGGCGAGCGCCTGATAACCGATAGGGCGGGGTGCCGAATTGATACCCAGAGGCCAAACCGCGGTGAGTGAGGCAGCACAGGAGATCGACAAGCTCATGGGATTGCATCCCAAGGGTTTTGATCTGTCTCTCGACCGCATCATCCGTCTTCTCGATGTGCTCGGCAATCCGCACCGGAAACTGCCGCCGGTGATCCATGTCGCCGGCACAAACGGCAAGGGGTCGGTCACCGCCTTCTGCCGCGCTCTGCTCGAAGCCGGCGGCTACAGCGCTCACGTTCACACCTCGCCACATCTCGTCAATTGGCACGAGCGTTATCGCATCGGTGTGGCGGGCGGGCGCGGGCAGCTTGTCGATGACGCCGTCTTTGCCGAGGCCCTGCGGCGTGTGGCCGATGCCAATGGCGGACAGCACATCACCGTCTTCGAAATCCTGACGGCGGTCACCTTCATCCTGTTTTCCGAACAGCCGGCCGATGCCGCGATCATCGAAGTCGGCCTCGGCGGCCGCTTCGACGCCACCAATGTCATTTCCGATCCGGCCGTCTCGGTGATCATGCCCATTTCGCTGGATCATCAGCCCTATCTCGGCGACAGGGTCGAACTGATCGCCGCCGAAAAGGCCGGCATCATGAAGCCGGGGCTTCCTGTCGTCATCGGCCACCAGGAATATGACGCGGCACTCGACGTGCTGATGTCGACGGCCGAACGGCTGCATTGCCCGAGCGCCGTCTTCGGGCAGGATTTCATGGCGCATGAGGAATATGGCCGGCTCGTCTATCAGGACGAATTCGGTCTTGCCGACCTGCCGTTGCCGCGCCTTCCAGGCCGCCATCAATATGCCAATGCCGCCGCCGCCATCCGCGCCGTCAAGGCGGCGGGTTTCACCGTCACCGAGACGATGATGGAAAAGGCGATGAATTCGGTGGAATGGCCGGGCCGGCTGCAGCGCCTGGGCGAGGGCCGGCTGCTGGCGCATGCGCCCGCCGGCGCCGAGATCTGGATCGATGGCGGGCACAATCCCGGTGCCGGCGAAGTGATCGCCGAAGCCATGGCCAATTTCGAGGAGCGCCAGTCGCGGCCGCTTTTCCTCATCATCGGCATGATCAACACCAAGGACCCGGTCGGCTATTTCAAAGCCTTCGCCGGCTTGGTCGAGAAGGTCTTCTGCGTGCCGATCCGCGGCAGCGAGGCGATGATCGACCCGGTGATCTTGTCGAACGCCGCTTATGATGCCGGCTTGGTTGCCGAACCGATGTCGACAGTCGGTGAGGCGCTCGAAGCGATAAAGGCCGTTACCGATCCGGAGGGTCTGCCGCCGCGCATCCTCGTCGGCGGCTCTCTCTATCTCGTCGGCGATGTGCTGTCGGACAACGGCACGCCGCCGAAATGATGGGCGAAATGAAGAATATGAAATGAAAAAGCCCGGCATCACCGGGCTTTTTCATCAATGCGATATCAATCGATCAGGCAGCGTTCGAAATCCAGTTCGAAAGCGCGGTCTTCGGCTTGGCGCCGACCGAGATGTCGGCAACTTCGCCGCCCTTGAAGATCGCCAGCGTCGGAATGGAGCGGACGCCGAACTGTGCGGCGAGTTCCGGATTCTCATCGATATTCAGCTTGGCGACCTTGACCTTGCCTTCCATCTCGACGGAGATTTCTTCAAGGCTCGGCGCAATCATCTTGCATGGGCCGCACCATTCAGCCCAGAAATCGACGACGACGGGTTCTGCGGATTCCAGAACTTCCGACTGGAAGTTGTTGATATCGACTTTCACGGTAGCCATGGGCTGCTCCTTTACCTCGGGTGTTGAACCACATGTGATGGTGCGGTGCCAAATTTTCAATGTCCGGTATTTCACTTTGTCTTGACCGCTGCAAGCGCCAAACCGAGTACCTTTTCGCTCAGCGTGTAAAGCGAGGCGTTCTCGGTATAGACGAGCATGCACTCGATCGGCTTGTCGGGATAGAGCGGCGCCAGGATCTCGCGATAGATCGCCAGCTGTGCCCGGTGGGCGAAGGGGATGGCCGACTCTGTCGCCGGCGGCACCCGATTGGTCTTGTAATCGAGGATGACGACCCGATCGGCAAGGACGGCAAGCCGGTCGATGCGGCCGGAGACGGCATAACGTCTGTCTTCAAGCGTCAGCGTTCCCATGATCGAGACCTCGGGCTGGGCCTGCGAACCGAGGACGGCCTGCAGACCCTCTTCGTCCAATAGTTTCAGAACCGAATCGACGAGCTTGCGGCGTTCGGCTTCCGGCCAGAACCGCGCCGCCCGTTCGGCATAGCGGCCTGCGGCATCGGCCCGCTCCGCAGGCGGAATTTCCGGAAGCGCCTGCAGCATGCGATGGATCAGCCGGCCCTTCTCCATTGACCGATCGCTGGGCTCCTTCTCGCCGAACAGCGGCGAAACGACGAGCAAGCCGCCCTCGTCTTCATCGATGATCGTCCCGGCGCCGGAGGGGCTAAGCGGCCGGGGCAGCTCGGCCTGCGGCGGCAATGGCCGCAACAGACCGTCCGGCAGCCTCTCCTCGCTGTCGCGCTCCCGGCTGCGGTCGATACGCTCGAAGCTTCGTTCCACCCGCGGCACACGCCATTTGATCCCCGGCCATTCGCCATCGGGACTGGAGAATGTGGTCGCCTCGACATGCGGATGGTCGTCGCGCAGCGCCGTCGAGATCATCATATGCCAGGTGTCGTTGCTCACACGCACGCCGCGATAGCCGCAGACGACCAGCCGGTCGGCGGCACGCGTCATGGCGACATAGAGCAATCGGCGGTATTCTTCTTCCGCGAGCATCTGGATACGAACGGCGTCGTTCTGCGTCAGCGAATTGGCGAGATCGGAGACCGGAACCCAGACGGGCATTGGCGGCTCGTCGGCGTCGGTCTCGATCAGGCGTAGCTTCGGCAGATGGGTATGGGTGAAGGCCTTCGAACCGCCGTCGACCAGGAAAACGATCGGAGCCTCGAGACCCTTGGAGGCATGCACCGTCATGATCCGCACTTCGTTGCGCCCTTTATCCTGCTCGCGCTTGACGACCGGGGCTTCGAGCTCCAGCGTCGAGATGAAGGATTGCAGCCCGGGAAGGCCGGCGCTCTCGTGGTCGAGCGTGAAGGTCAGGAATTCGTCGAGAATATCGCTGACTTCGGTGCCGAGCCGGGCCAGGAATTGCCGCCGCCCGCCATGGCTGCCCAGCACACGCGCATAGAAATCATGAACCGACAGGCTCCTGGATTGGCGAAGGAACAGCTCCAGCCTCTCCACGGCCGCGCGGAAACGCTCGGTGCCGTCGGCGGCGAAGCGTTTGAGATGGTTCCAGACGCTCTCATTGTCGCCGCGCAGGGCGGCGACCGCAAAAATATCGTCCTCGGAGAGATCGAAAAGCGGGCTTTTGAGCACGGCGGCGAGCGAAAGATCGTCGTCCGGCAGCAGCAGGAAACGGCCGAGCGCCAGCAGATCCTGCACGGCGATATGGCTGGTCAGTACCAGTCGGTCGGCGCCGGCGACCGGAATGTCGCCGCGGCGTTTCAAGGCGCGCGTCAAGGCATTGACGAAGGCGTCGCGTCTGCGCACCAGCACCAGGATGTCGCCAGCTTCGATCAGGCGCTCTTTGCCTTTGTCGATGATCGTCTCTCGGCCGACGAGCGCGCCGATCGAATGGGCGATCCGCCTCGCCAGGATTGCGGCCGGCGCGCTTTCCGGCGTCGCGTCGAAGGGCGCCGTCCAGTCCTCCACCTTGACCACCGCCTCAGGCGCGACCATCTCCCAGAGATCGACGGCGCCGGGATGCCCGATGCGGCTGGAGCGATGCACGACCGGTTCGTTAAGCGCGCTGAGGCCGCGCGAATTGTCGGGTTCCCTGAAAATATGGTCGACGGCCTCGAGCACATCGGCGGTCGAGCGGAAGGAAAGCGGCAGCCGCACGGAGGAAAAATTCTGCCCGCTGTCGGACACGCGCCGCCGCGTCCGGTCGCTTTCCTCGGAAAACCGCTCCGGCCGTGCCCCTTGAAAGGAATAGATCGACTGTTTCTCGTCGCCGACGGCAAAGAGCGTGCGCACGATCGGCCGGGCGCTTTCGCCGGAGAAGAAATCCTCGGCGAGCGACTGGATGACGCTCCACTGGATCGGGCTGGTATCCTGCGCCTCGTCGACGAGGATATGGTCGATGCCGCGATCGAGCTTGTAGTGGATCCAGGGGCCGACGCCGCTCTTCGTCAGCAGGTCGGCGGTGCGGGTGATCAGGTCCTCGAAATCGAGCTGGCTGCGCTGCTTCTTCAATTCCTCATAGTCGTGATTCAGCCGGTCGGCGAGCACGAGGGCGGCATGCGTGGCGCCGTACATCCGCATCAGTTTCAGCCGGTCGCGGCTTGCGGCGACATGGGCGCGAGCCGCGGCGATGGCGTTCGCCAGCTGCGGAGCTTCGGCAAGCATCGCCTTAACCGTGAATTGCGAATCCGCCTTCGGTTCGCCCTTCACCGTCAGAAAGATTTTCTCGAGAAACTCCGCGCGTTTTGCATCATCGCGTTCCCGCCCGGCAAGCCTGAGGCCGTAGGCAACTTCCTGCGCCTTCGCGCCGCCCTTCTGGTCGGCAAGCGACAGATAAAGCTCCAGCATGCCGCCGCTAAGCTCCGGCAGCGGCCAATATTGCGCTGCGATCCGGCTTTCGGTGTCATCGGGCGTGAGACCGAGCCTTTCGCGCAAAACCATCTCGACACCGCCCTGCTGTTCGGCCGCCGCGGTGAAACGACGGATGGCGTTGCGATTGGCGACGATGTCGCCGAGCAGGTTCTCCAGTCCGGACTCGTCGCCGAGATCGAGCACATAGGCGAATGCCTCGGCAAGGGCGCTGTCTCCCTCAGGCGCGGAAGCCGTCAGCAGCGCCCGGCGGGCGTCGGAAAGCAGCGCCACTGCTGCGCGGTCGTCGAGAACCGAGAAATGCCCGGCGACGTTGGCCTCCAGCGGAAATTGATGCAGCAGCGCCTCGCAAAAGGCGTGGATCGTCTGGATCTTCAGTCCGCCGGGTGTCTCCAGCGCCTTGGCAAACAGCCGGCGGGCCTCGGCGAGCTTAATTCCGTCAGGCGCCGTCCCCTCGATCTGGGTGATCCGCCGGCCAAGAGCTTCATCGTCGAGCACCACCCAGTCCGCCAGCCGCTCAAAGACGCGGTTCGACATTTCCGAGGCGGCAGCCTTGGTATAGGTGAGGCATAAAATGGCGGACGGCCGCGCACCGGCAAGCAAAAGCCGGATGACGCGCTGGGTCAGCACATGCGTCTTGCCGGAGCCGGCATTGGCCGAGACCCATGCGGAGCGCTCGGGATCGGAGGCGATCGCCTGCTGGATCGTCGTCCAGCCGATCCAGGCGCCCGGATCGTCGTCGTTGGGAAGCGCCGTCACGTCACTCATCGCCGCCGCCTTCCTCGGTTTCTGCCGTCGACCATTCGGAGACGCGGGCGAGATGATCATAGTCGCCGCCGAAATCGAATTGCTGTGCCGGGATGAGCCGTGAGGTGAAGCCCTTTTCGCCGGATTGCAGCAAGCGCACGAACTTGACCAACTGGTCGATCGACTCCTCGGCGAGATCCATCGCCGATTTCGCCTTGTCGCTGCGCGCCGAGCTCTCATTGTTGACGGTGTCGACCTGAAAGCGGCGTCCCGGCCGCAAGCGGACATAGAGCAGGTCCTGCGGCACGAGACTGCCGGCATCACGGAAGGCGCCGCCGCGCAAGGCCGCCGCTTCGAGCGCAAGCTGCGGATCGAGGAGCACCCGCGCCTGCGCCGGCGAGGGATTGTAGCCGGTCTTGTAGTCGATGATATCGGCGGCGTTCGGTCCGGTGACGTCGATCCGGTCGGCAACACCGTTGAGCCGGATATTGATCGGTTCCAGTTCGATGCCGCCGCGAACCTCCGTCAGCGTCTTGCGGATGCCCGGCCGCCGTCCCGCCTCCCAGTCGAGGAAGGCGCGAGCCACCGCACGAAAACGTGGCCGCCACACGGCATCGATATGCGGCGGCAGTTGCTCCATGTCGAAAAGCTCGGAAAGGATACGCTCCATCGCCGCTGTTGCCTCAGGCGTGCCGGCGACATGGGCCTCGCGAATGAACCGGTCGATGATCTTGTGGTAGAGCGTGCCGCGTTCGGCCGCTCCGGGATCGCGGTTGAACGCATCGACGGGATCGAGGCGCAGGATGCGGCGGGCATAGATGGCGTAGGGGTCCCGGCGCAGCCGGCCGACTTCGCTGAAGGAGTAGGATGTCGGCTGCAGTGCCAGTGGTGGTTTCGGCGAGGGTCGCTGTGCTGGTGCCTGGGCTTCTCCGCGATCGATCAGGCCGGCCCATTGGAGGAACCGGTTACCGCGTCCCTTCAATTCGGCTTCGAACGCCTCTCCGGCAAGCGCCAGCAGCCGCTGCAGCCAGCGCGAGGCGACCGTCGGTGTCGAGCCCTGGCGCAGCGCGCGCGCATAGATCAGATGGCGTGTGCCGTTCGCCATTTCAAAGTCGTGCGCCAGCTGGCCGATGCGCCGTTCCGGCGGCTCCAGTCCGATCTCCGTCTTCATCATGCGCGGAATGAAGGGATTGTTGGCGGTCTGCCCCGGCCAGGTGCCCTCGTTCAGGCCGCCGAGGATCAGCGTATCGACGCTCTGCAGGCGGGCTTCCAGCGTACCGAAGATGAAGAGGCGGGGATGGCTGATCGCCCGCGGCTTGACCGCATGACCGGCGGCAAGCGCTGCCATGATGTCGATCCATTGCGGCCCGTCGGCCTCCATCTGGCCGTTGGTGTCGATCACTTCGCCGAGCAGGGCGGCGAGCGCATCTCCGGCTTCACCAGACCAGAGATCGGCGAGATTGCCGTGCGGATCGGCTGCCACCGCTTCAAGCGCGCGGCCGGTGCGCTCCGCCCATTCGGACAAGGTGAAACCAGCTGTCCTCCCGCGATCTTCCGGCCGGTGCCGGATCAAGGCCGAAGCCAGCGGCTCGGTCGCCTTTGTGACCCGCTGGGCAAGGTCGTAGGCGGCATCGGCGGCGTCGGGCGAAAGCGCCTTTCGCCATTGTGGCGCGTGCCTATCCTCAGCCTGTTCGCCAAGCTGCTGGGTCAGCAACGGTTCGAGCCTGCTGATATCGACCTCGGCCACGCCGCCGCGCAACGCCAGTAGCTCGAGCGCCTCGGTGGCGGAAATCAATGTATTGCGTTCCAGGCCGAAGCGGGCCAGCGGATGTTTGAGCAACGAGACGATCGCCACGGGATCGCCCGGGCGCAATGCCGCCTCCAGCAGCAATTGCAGAAGCGTGCCCTGCGGCGTCGCCGCAAGCGGCGTGCCGGCCGAATCGTCGGCGAGGATGCCGAAGCGGGAAAGCTCCGCCATCACCCGGCGGGCAAGATTGCGGTCCGGGGTGATGAGGGCCGCCCGGCTTTCGCCGTCCTGCCCCGGTCTTTCCAATGCCAGCCGGAGCGCAATGGCAATCGCGGTCGCTTCCTCGCGTTCGTTCGCGGCTTCGATCAGCGAAACATCGGCGAAAGCCGAAGAGAAAGCGTCCTCGGGCAGCTCACTCTTCCAGGCGCCCCAATCGCTGGTCGCCTCTGCCGGAACGAGTGCCCGGGACAGAATTTCGGCGCGCCGGTCGAGATCGGTTTCCGGCCTGTCGAGCAGCGTCACGTCGGCGCGCGTCAGCTTCAGCCGCTTGAGCAGCGATGACAGGCCATACTGCGGATGGCTTCGGCTCGCGGGATTGGCGTGCTGGCCCGGTGAAAGCTCCGGCGCCACCATCTGCCAGTGCCGTTCCGGCATGGAGAGATCAAGCCCCGGAAGCACGATCACGCCCTCGGGCAGATTGGCGACGGCGGCAATGAGATCGGCGGTGGCGGCAACCGAGCCCGTCGAACCGGCGATGATGATCGGCCCGAGGGGCTTCGTCGCCGAAAGCCTGTTTGCTTCGGCCCGCAGAATGGCATTTCGGTGCCGTGCCGGCGAGGATTTTCCGAGCTCGGAAAGCCGCTCCGGCCAGAAGGCGCTAGCGATCTGCAGGAATTCCGCCGTCAGCTGCCACCAGGCGGCGTAATCGCCGGTGTCGAGTTTCGATAGTTCCGACCAGTCGAGATCCTCGGTTTCGATCGAATCGATCAGTTCCGCAAGGTTGCGGGCGAGCCAGATCGCATCCGCTGGGCTTGCCGGCGCCACCAGCGGTGAATCCGAATGAATGTGGCGGACGATCTCCGGCAGTTTGTTGCGCCAGGCGAGGATCAGCCGGGCAAGCTCGAGCAGGCGGGCGGTATTCGACAGCGGCTGGGCAAGATCAATCGTTGCCGGCAGCGCCTCGTCGAAATAACCGCTGTCGTCGTCGGTTTCGCCGAGGGGACGGATGACCGGCAGGATCGCCGAGCGGCCGCCGAGCAGATCGACGAATTCCGAGCGCAGCACGCGTACGGCGCGCCGGGTCGGCAGATAGATCGTCACTCTGGCAAGCGATAGCGGATCGTCGGCCTCATGCCGGAAGAGTGGCGTCAGCCGGCCGTCGCAAAGTGTCGTCGCCAACGTTTTCAGGAAGGAGAGGCCCGCCGGGATCGTCAGAATGCGTGGCTGGTGCCGCTCCGCCATAGCTCACGCGAACGCCCGCAACCTGCGGATCGTTTCCTCCGCCTCGCCGATCGCCGCCGGCGTTCCCACCGTCAGCCAGTGGCCGTCGA
Source organism: Rhizobium sp. N324 (assembly GCF_001664485.1). NCBI lineage: Bacteria > Pseudomonadati > Pseudomonadota > Alphaproteobacteria > Hyphomicrobiales > Rhizobiaceae > Rhizobium > Rhizobium sp. N324. Next base: position 28,231 of record NZ_CP013630.1, read on the forward strand.
GCACCATGCCGAAAAGCCGCCCGCTTGCGATCGCCTTGTCGAAATAGATATTGAGATTGAAGGCATCCTGCGGCGCGTCGTCGAGCAGCGACGGGTTCATGACGATCGCGCCGGCATAGACAACGGGATTGGAGGGATCGTCGCGATACCGCGTCAGCCGGCCGTCGGCTGCCATGCCGAAATCGTTCTTGCCGTTGTGGCCCGTGGTATCCTCTATCCTCACGCAAAGCAGCGCCATATCCATGCGCGCGGCATCGAAGAATCCGGCTAAGCGCTCCAGATTCGTCGCTCGCCCCGGCTGTTCGCCGATCCAGAAGAGATCGGCATTCATGACGAAGACATTTTCGCGGGTCAGCAGCTTCAGCCCTTTCGCCAGCCCGCCGCCGGAATTCATCAGCGCCTCCCGCTCGTCGGAGATGATGATGTCGAGCCCGGGATAATTCCTCAGATGATCGAGCATCTGGTGGGCGTGATGGTGAACATTGACGGCGGCTCGTTCGACACCGGCGGCCACGAGCGAATCCAGCGCATAGTCGATCATCGGCTTGCCGTCGATCTTCACCAGCGGCTTCGGGATCGTGTCGGTGATCGGGCGCATGCGGGTTCCAAGACCCGCGGCCAGTACCATGGCTTGTCTGATGGTCATCCTGATCCGGAACTTATGATTCGCTCTGGCCTATTCCAGCCCTTGTGCACCAATCGCGCAAGGGGGCAAGCGCTTCGTGCTCGAACGCGACCTGGAGATAGGCAAGCGTTCGCGGCATATGTTTGAGGTAACCGGGCTTGCCGTCGCGCTGCAACAGCCGCACCCAGAGACCGGCAAGCTTGCAGTTGCGCTGCGCCGACATGATCGCCCAGGCCTTCATGAATCCGGCTTCGTCGAAGCCGCCCTGGGCCCGGCGAAGGGCAAGGTAGTCGTCCATCAGTTGCCGGAAAAGCCCCGGTTCGATCGTCACGCGTGCATCCTGAACGATGGAAGCAAGGTCATAGGCGGTCGGGCCGATCATCGCATCCTGGAAGTCGATGATGCCGACCTTGCGAATACCGCTTTCCTCTTCGCGCCAGATGATATTCGGCGAATGGAAGTCGCGCAGCAGCAAGTTTTTCTCGGCTGTTGCGAGCTCGTCGATGAGCCCATCCCAGATCGCCAGATACTCCGCCCGTTCGGCATCCGTGGGCGGTGTACCGCGCTTCCAGCCAATGTGCCAGTCGAGCACAAGCTGCACTTCCATCTTCATTGCCGTGCGGTCGAAGTCCGGAATGTGGTGCGTATGCGTTGTCGAAACCGGGATATCCTGAGGGATCTGCATGGAATGAAGATGGGCAAGGCAGGCGACACTTTGCCGATAACGTTCGGCGATTGGCCGCCCGTCGTCATCGAGCACACCTTCGGTGCCGAGATCCTCGATCAGCAGGATGCCCTGCTCATAATCGACCTGGTAGATCTCCGGCGTCGCAAACCCCCGCTCGCGCAAGGCTTCGGCAATCGCAACGAAAGGATAGGCGTTCTGTGCGAGATGCGCGACCTTGGGATAGGGCTTGCCGTCAAAGACCGGCGGTCCCTCGGGGTGCGGGCGCCAATCCATCAGTATTTTTCGCGGAGCGCCATCCGGATAGATCGCTTCATAGGCGCGCAGCGACGCATCGCCGGTCAGGAAACGGCGTTTCGCATCTGGATAGCCGGCCTTGTCGAGGAAGCTGCGGATCGCCAGAACACGATGGATGCGCAGAGCCTGGGTACCCGTGGCATTGATCGTTGCCCGCCGGCCGCCGCCTTCATGGTCGAGTCGCAGTGCGATGCGCTCGGCCGGCAGTTCGCCCTCAGCCATCTCGGGCCATTCGACCAGACAGATGCCGTTCTCCAGGGCCTCGTCGAAGCCGAGCTCCGTCAGTTCGGCGGGATGGCCGAGCCGGTAGAGATCGAAGTGCGAAACGGGCAAGCGCAGATCGTAGGATTGCACCAGCGTGAAGGTCGGGCTCGGGACTTCGAGCCGCTCGTCGTCGGCAATGGCGCGCAGGATCGCGCGGGCGAGCGAGGACTTGCCTGCACCGAGATCGCCGGAAAGGGCCAGGCAATCGCCGGCTTTCAGGGCGAGCGTCAGGTCTTCGCCGAGGCGGATGGTTGCCGCTTCATCTTTCAGGAAAACCGAGATCGTATCGCCGGTCGTCATTCGGCGGCAGCGGAATGCGGGATATCGACCGAGGGGATGCGGCAGACGACGGTCGTGCCCTTGCCCGGCTCGCTGTCGATCGTCACGTCGCCGTGATGCAGGCTGACGAAGCTGTCGACGATCGACAGGCCGAGGCCGGCACCGCCGCGTTTGCCGCTTTTTGCGCCCGTCGCAAAACGGTCGAAGACGGTGGCGATCATATCAGGCGAGATGCCGGGGCCGCGATCGCTGACGGCGAAAACGAAATCCGTGCCTTCGCGATGGCATTCCAGTGAGATCGAGGTGCCCTCCGGCGAAAAATTCGCCGCGTTGGAAAGCAGCTTCAGCAGGATCTGCTTCAGACGCTGCGGGTCGGCGACGATCGAGCCGAGATAGGCCGGCGCGGTGATTTCGAGCGCGACGCCGCTTTCATGCAGGCGATCGGCGATCTGCATGGAGACGTCGTCGAGCAGGTCGTTGAGATCGATTTCCGCATAGTTGAGCCGCATAATGCCGGCATCGACCGTCGCAAGGTCCAGAATGTCGTTGACGAGCGTCAAGAGAACCGAGGACGATGTTGAGATATGGTCGATATATTCGGCCTGCCGTTCGTTCAGCGGCCCGACGCCTTGCGTGCGCAGAAGGTCGGTGAAGCCGATGATATTCGTCAGCGGCGAGCGCAGCTCATAGGAGACATGCTGGACGAAGTCGTTCTTCAGCTCATCGGCCTTGCGCAGCGCTTCGTTCTTCTCGGTCAGCGCCCGCTCGGCCCGCACGCTGTCCGTCATGTTGACGAAGGTCAGCATGGTCTGGGCGTTTGGCAGCGGAATGACCGCATAGTCGAGCACCAGGCCGGAAAAGAGTTCCAGCGTTCCCTGGCCCGAGCGGCGTTCGTCGTCGAAGCTGGTGATCAGTTCCGCGAAGGTCTTCCAGCCGTCCGGCCGGTCATAGGACGGCGCACAGGCCTCGCCCAGCGCACGGATATGGGTGCCGGGCTTGGCTTCGGTTTCGGTGATCCCCCAGAGCGCGCGGAAAGCCGGGTTCGACAGGCGAATGCGTCCATCCGGGCCGAACACCGCCACACCTTCGGAAAGATGGTCGATCGTTTCGCCCTGCACCTTGACCAGCGTGTTGTAGCGCGTTTCGAGATCGACCTGCTCGGTTAGGTTTTCGAACACCCAGGTGGCGCCGCCCTGCGGATGGGCGGTGGCAAAGACACGCAATGTCTGCCCATTCGGCAGGTGCCAGAGGTCGGATTGCGTGTCGAGCGCGCGGTAGACGGAAAGGGCCGCTTCCTTCCAGCTCTTCCAGTTGAGCTGGTCCGGCAGTTTCTTGGCGGCCCGCAGCCGCTCGAGCAGCTCGCTATTATCCGGCCGGCCTTCGAGGAAGGCGATATCCAGCTCCCAGAGCGCGACGAAGGCCTGGTTGTAGAATTGCAGCCGGCGGTCGCCGTCGAAGATGGCGACGGGCGTGGCGAGGTGGTCGAGCGTTTCGGCATGGCTCTTCAGCGTCCGTTCCAGCTCGGCGCGCACCGCCTCTATATCTGACACATCGATCGCGATGCCGGCCGAACCGCCGGGAAGCCTGACGTCGACGACGTCGAAGAAGGTGCGGTTGCCGTGCACCACCGTCGAGATCGTGTCATGGAAGGGCGATTCCGGCGCCGTCGTCGCACGAATGCGTTCGCGCGCCACGGTCGTCAGCATCTCGCGACCTTCATTGATCGCCTGCTGCGGCGAGCGCGCTTCGACGGCCTCGCCATAAGCCTGGTTGACCCAGGTGAGGCGGCCGGCCGGATCGCGCTGCCAGGCCGGCATGTCGATCGCGTCGAGCATGGTCTGGAAGGCCGAGATCGACGTCATCAGCCGGTCGCGCTCGATCCGGAGTTCGGCAAGCTCGGCGCGCAGATTGTTGAGCGCCACGAAACGGACGAAGGCGCGACCGCCGGAAACCCGGCCCTGCGCCTCGAGGATTTCATCGCGGATGGTTTCGACCACCATGTCGAAGCTCTGTGCCCCGTCGCGCAGCCGGTCGATGGCCTTCTCCAGATCGGCGGCCGAGCGTGACTTCAGCCAGAGGCCGAAGGCCAGGAATTCGCCGTCCTGCGGCGCGCCGGTCTCGGGCGGTAGCTGGCCGAGCAGTTCGGGACGGGCATTGCCGTCCCAGATGACGATCCTTCGGTTCTTGTCGGCGATCAGCGCCTGATATTGCGAAATGCGCTGCTGGGCATCGGAAAGCGCCGAGCGGATTTCCCGGCTCTCGCTTTCCAGATTGCCGCGCTGGCGCACCAGCCACAATGTCGAAAGCAGTGCTGCCGATATGACGCCGATGACGACGGAAACGCCGACGACCTGCGAAGATGTGAAGAGGTGAGCCGAGGCCGCCGCCTGCTGCTCCGTCTGTGCCAGAACCGGCCGCGCCAGCGCGGCAAGCGCCGTACCGGCCGCGCAGGCTTTCAGAAAGCGCGCCAATGATCCATGCTCTTGCTTTGCGGCCTCGTGTGCCGTTGCAGATTGATGTTGTTGGCCTGCGATCAGCGGGCGGCGACCGGCGCGAACGCCATCATCCGCCTGACCGGGCAGGCTGTTTTTCAGTTCCGACATCCGCGGTATGTCTCCGTCCTTCAATGTGCCGCATTACGACAAGACATCCCATTTCCGGAGCGGCCGGACAGGGTCCGGCGCCACGAATCAAGTCTTAAAACAATACTTCGGATGGGAATCGGCGGGAAGGGAGCGCCCAAAAAATAAGCCGCGGCATTTGTCAATGCTGCGGCTTCTACATCTTGTGGATATTAACGATCAGATCAATATCTGTAGTGGTCGGACTTGAACGGGCCCTTCGGCGAGACGCCGATATAGGCAGCCTGTTCCTCGGAAAGCTGAGTCAGCTTCACGCCGAGCTTGTCGAGATGCAGGCGTGCGACCTTTTCATCGAGATGCTTCGGCAGGATATAGACCTGGTTGGAATACTGGCCGGGCTTGGTGAAGAGCTCGATCTGCGCCAGCGTCTGGTTGGTGAAGGAGGCCGACATCACGAAGGAGGGGTGACCGGTGGCGTTGCCGAGATTGAGCAGGCGGCCTTCGGAAAGAAGGATGATGCGGTTGCCCTTGGGGAACTCGATCAGGTCGACCTGCGGCTTGACGTTGGTCCACTTGAGATTGCGCAGCGCGGCGACTTCGATTTCATTGTCGAAGTGGCCGATATTGCCGACGATCGCCATGTCCTTCATCTGACGCATGTGGTCGATGCGGATGACGTCCTTGTTGCCGGTCGTGGTGATGAAGATATCGGCCGAGGAAACGACGTCCTCGAGCAGCACGACTTCATAACCGTCCATGGCGGCCTGCAGGGCGCAGATCGGATCGGCTTCGGTGACCTTCACGCGGGCGCCGGCGCCGGAGAGCGAAGCGGCAGAACCCTTGCCGACGTCGCCGTAGCCGCAGACGACGGCAACCTTGCCGGCCATCATCACGTCGGTGCCGCGGCGGATGCCGTCGACCAGCGATTCCTTACAGCCATACTTGTTGTCGAACTTCGACTTGGTGACGGAATCGTTGACGTTGATCGCCGGGAAGGGCAGCAGGCCCTTCTGGCTGAGTTGGTAGAGGCGGTTGACGCCGGTCGTCGTTTCCTCTGTGACGCCCTTGATCGCGTCGCGCTGCTTGGTGAACCAGCCCGGCGAAGCGGCGAGGCGCTTCTTGATCTGTGCGAAGAGGATTTCCTCTTCCTCGGAATGCGGATGCGACAGCACGTCCTCGCCGGCTTCGGCGCGGGCGCCGAGCAGGATGTACATGGTGGCGTCGCCGCCGTCATCGAGGATCATGTTGGAAAGGCCGCCATCGGCCCACTGGAAGATCTTGTCGGTATAGACCCAGTAATCCTCGAGCGACTCACCCTTGATGGCGAAAACAGGAACGCCGGCAGCGGCGATCGCGGCAGCCGCGTGATCCTGCGTCGAGAAGATGTTGCACGAGGCCCAGCGGACTTCGGCGCCAAGCGCCACCAGCGTTTCGATCAGCACAGCCGTCTGAATGGTCATGTGCAGCGAGCCGGTGATGCGCGCGCCCTTCAACGGCTTTGCGTCGCCGAATTCGGTGCGGCAGGACATCAGCCCCGGCATTTCGGTTTCGGCGATGGTAATTTCCTTGCGGCCGAAATCCGCAAGCCCGATATCGGCGACGACATAATCTTTTTCAGTGCTCATAGAGGTCTCCAGGCTGAAAAACGTCTCAAAATTGGCGCAGGCGCGAAGATGACCGCGCGATGGATGGGCCGCGTCCTGATGCAGGTCGCCCGGAGATGCGCAGCGGTTCCGGGATGACGACATGCAAAAAAAGAGAGCCGAAGCGCGTCGCATGAAGCAGGTTCGATGCGGCGTGCTCCAGCGCACGGCATATCAGCCGTTTAGCAGGCTTCGGATGGGAAGGCAATAAGGATATAAAGAAGTCTTTATATGTTTATATGAGCTGGACCCGCTGCAGAACTCCTGAAATCAGAATCGATCTAAGGATAAAATTATGCAGCAGTTCAAACTGCTCACATCTCTTCGCCGAACCGGTTCTGGATCAGCTGGTCCAGGGCCTCAAGGGCTTCCTCGGCCTGGCTGCCGCTCGCCGAGACGACGACGCTCGAGCCGGGGCTTGCCGCCAGCATCATCAGGCCCATGATAGAGGTGCCGCCGACCGTCATCCCGTCCTTGGAAACGGTGATGGCGGCGTCGAAGGTCTCGACCATCTGTACGAATTTGGCGGAGGCGCGCGCGTGAAGGCCGCGCTTGTTGATAATGAGGAGTTCCCGGGAGAGCGATGTCATGAAGGGCCGTTATTTTCCGCTGAGCACGCGGCTCGCGACATTGATATATTTCCGTCCGGCTTCGGAAGCCTCCACCAGCGCTTTCTCCATATTGTTCTCGCCACGCACGCCGGCGAGCTTGATCAGCATCGGCAGGTTGACCCCGGCAATGACTTCGGTATGGCCGCTGCTCATGACGGAAATGGCAAGATTGGACGGCGTGCCGCCGAACATGTCGGTCAAAATGACGACGCCATGGCCGTCGTCGGCACCGGAAACAGCTTCCAGAATGTCCTGCCGCCTTTGATCCATGTCGTCTTCGGGGCCAATACAGACCGTCTCGATGAATTTCTGAGGACCGACGACGTGCTCGACAGCATGACGAAACTCTTCAGCCAGCTTGCCATGAGTGACAAGCACAAGTCCGATCATGATATTACTGCTCCCATATACGCGAACGGTGGCCCCAATATCGCAATGCAGCAATTACGTCCACCGGTGGGGGCACATCTTGGCGATGAAAAGCCGAAGTGCAAGATAAAAATGCGAATATATAAGGCAGATTGATCAATCCGGAAGGCGTCAATGCCCGATATCGGGTGCTTTCGCCATCAGGATTGCAAGCGGTGAAGAGACGCCTGTGAGCAACCGCAATGCGGGAAGTGAAAGACCGGGCGCCAGGCTGACGATTTCGCCCTCCGGCGGCACACGGTTTTCACCGGAAGCACTGCCCGGTAGCACGGCATAATGCATCGCCGCCTGGGGCACATGCTCCTGCCGGACGATGCCGGTGCCGCGAAGCTCGATCAGCCCGGCAATCGATGGCGGGCATGTGGCCATCACGGTCCCGGTCTCTTCAGAGAGAAGAACCTGGTCGTCGGCGACCAGTGCTGTAAACAGCCCGAGCTGGCGCGCCTCGGTCATGCAGGTGAAGGCCAGCATCGATTTTCCCCAGCCGGAGGGGCCGCTGAACAGAAGCCCCGTCCTGCCGACGATGATTGCCGTCGCATGGATGTTCGGAGACGCCGTCATGCGGCGGCATCAAGGGGCAAAGCGAGGATGAAGCGGGCGCCGAGCACCTGTCCGCCCTCGGCATCGGTGATATTCTCCGCTCTCAGCGAGCCGCCATGGGCCTCGGCGATCTGGCGGCTGATCGACAGGCCGAGCCCCGAATTCTGCCCGAAGCCTTCCGATTCCGGCCGGTCAGTATAGAAGCGCTCGAAGATACGGTCGATATTTTCCGCCTGAATGCCGGGGCCATTGTCTTCGATCGTGGTGACGCAGCGCGACCGTGTCCGCACCAGCCGCACGGTAATCTTGCCACCCTTCTCAGGCACGAAGGAGCGGGCATTCTCGATCAGGTTGGCGATGATCTGGCCGATGCGCAGGTCGTGGCCGTTGACGACGAAGCGCGTCTTGACGTTCGGCTTGCGTTCGATCGCATATTCGATCTCCACCTGCTTCTTGGTGCTCCTGACCTGGCGGGAAACCTCGATGAGGTCGCGCAGCAGCACCTCCATGTCGACCGAACCGGCATCGACACGTGCGAGTTCGGCATCGAGGCGCGAGGCGTCGGAGATATCGCTGATCAGCCGGTCGAGGCGGCGCACATCATGCTGGATGACGTCCATCAGCCGCTTCTTGGAATCGTCGGATCGGGCAAGCGGGAGCGTTTCGACGGCGCTGCGCAGCGACGTCAGCGGATTCTTGAGTTCGTGGCTGACATCGGCGGCGAAACTCTCGATCGCATCGATGCGGTCGTAAAGCGCCGTCGTCATCTCGCGCAAGGCAATGGAAAGATTGCCGATTTCATCCTGGCGGGCGGAAAAGTCGGGAATTTCCTCGCGCGCTTTGGCCCCGCGCCGGACCCGGATGGCGGCGGCCGAAAGGCGGCGCAGCGGATTGGCGATCGTCGACGAAAGTACCAGCGAGAGCAATACGTTGACGAGCGTGGCGACGCCGAAGACGCGCATGATGGCAAGCCGCTCGGCATGAACGATATTGTCGATGTCGCCAGCCTGTGTCGACAGCAGCAGCACGCCGAGCACGGCGCGGAAACGCTGGATCGGCACGGCAACCGAAACGATGAGTTCGCCTTTTTCGGTCGTGCGCACCACGGCGCCGCGCACGCCGGTGAGCGCGTTCATCACCTCAGGATAGATCGAGCCGTCGCCGCCCGGCGCTTCCTTGTAGAGCGGCAGGTTGCCGGGCTGCAGCGCCTTGTTGAACAGGGTGGCAAACCATTCGCTCCAGGTCTGCTTCTCCTCCTCGACCGGTGGCAGGTCGAAGCGCAGCACTTGGCCGCGCGAATAAAGATGGCGCGAATCCAGCAGCAGATTGGCATCGGCATCGAAGATGCGGGCGCGTGTGCGCGTCGGAGAGATCAGCCGGCGCAGCACCGGCGCGACCTTCTCAGGATCGATCGGGAACTCGAGGTCCTCGTCGTTCGGTACCGGGGTGATGCTTTGACCCGCCTGCAGCTCGAGCAGCTTCTGCGGATCGATGGTGATCGAGTTGGTATCGACCGACGCCGAAGCCGAAATGGCGCCGGCGATGATCTCGCCCTGCGTCAAAAGGCTCTCGGCGCGGGCGTCGATCAGTCCCTCGCGAAACTGGTTGAGATAGAGAATACCACCGACGAGCACGACCAGCGCGACGAGATTGAAGAACAGGATGCGCCGCGTCAGGCTCGAGAACACGGCATTGCCGAAGATACGGCGGATCAGCGTGAAGGGATGCGACCAACGGCGGCCTCTGACGCGACGGGTGCTCACGCCCTCCGCATCGTCAAGATCCCTTTCCTGTACCAACTGTGCCAACGACTGGCCCTTTCGAAGGGCGGGGCCGGATAAACCGGCCCGCAGCCCTTAATTGCGTCTCGCGCTGCGCCGTTTGGGCTCAGGCTGCTTCGCGGAAGCGGTATCCCACTCCGTAGAGTGTTTCAATCATATCAAAGTCGTTGTCGACCATCTTGAATTTCTTGCGCAGCCGCTTGATGTGGCTGTCGATGGTCCGGTCGTCGACATAGACCTGTTCGTCGTAGGCTGCGTCCATCAGCGCGTCGCGGCTTTTAACGACGCCGGGGCGCTGCGCCAGCGAATGCAGGATCAGGAATTCGGTGACCGTCAGGGTCACGGCCTCACCCTTCCAGGTGCAGGTATGGCGTTCCTGGTCCATGACCAGCTGCCCGCGCTCCAGCGAACGGGCCTGCTGCACGGCGCCGTTCTTCGGCGCGCCGCCGGCGGGGCTGGCGCCGGCGGCCGCGGCTTCACGGCTTGAGGCGCGGCGCAGCACGGCGCGGACGCGCTCGACCAGCAGGCGCTGCGAAAACGGCTTGGTGATGAAATCGTCGGCGCCCATCTTCAGGCCGAAGAGCTCATCGATCTCCTCATCCTTGGAGGTGAGGAAGATAACGGGAATGTCCGATTTCTGCCGCAGCCGGCGCAGCAATTCCATGCCATCCATGCGCGGCATCTTGATATCGAAGATCGCCAGCTGCGGCGGCCGCGCCAGCAGGCCGTCGAGGGCCGAAGCACCGTCCGTATAGGTCTCGACCTTATATCCTTCGGCCTCCAGTGCGATCGACACCGAGGTGAGGATGTTGCGGTCGTCATCAACGAGCGCGATTGTCGGCATGGTGTTGATCTCCATCATCAGTGCGCAATCTCCCGGATTTGCTTTCCCCAGGCGGTCTCAGTGACCGGATGCGCTTATGGAGGATAAAGGTGGAACAAATTGTGGCAAAGATAAAGGGAAAGATTGTCGTCGAATTCGAAGGCAATCGTGAGTGGTGCGGTAAAATGTTTCAACGCGTTCATCTAAAACGATTTAAAATTATGGCGTTAAATTTAAATCGATTAAATAATTGATATTACTATATTTTTTCAAGTTTGGTCTCTTGTGTTTTAAAATTTCTCCCCGTATTTTCGCGATTAGTTTTAACGGCAACGAGCCTGAGCGAAGGGAACTAGCCATGGAAATGTTCGGAGTTCATAACCCGGCAACAGAGCTGGCAACGGTTGGATTGGGCGGCGCAGCCAGCGTTCGCTACAACTTTTCCGCCGCCGCGCTCTATGAAGAATCGATCCGCCGGGGCGAAGCCGAACTGACCGCTCAAGGTGCGCTGCGGGCCCTCACCGGCCAGCACACCGGCCGTTCGCCGCGTGACAAGTTCGTCGTTCGCGACAGCAATACCGATGGCGAAATCTGGTGGGACAACAACAAGCCGCTTTCGCCGGAGCATTTCGCGCTGCTGCGCGCGGATATGCTGGCGCATGCCGTCGGCAAGGACCTGTTCGTTCAGGATCTCATCGGCGGTGCCGAGGAAGGCCATGCTCTGCCGACCCGTGTCGTCACCGAATTTGCCTGGCATTCGCTGTTCATCCGCAATCTGTTGATCCGCCCGGACGCCGCAGCGCTGCCGATCTTTGCACCGAAGCTGACGATTATCGATCTGCCGAGCTTCAAAGCCGATCCGGCCCGCCACGGCTGCCGTTCGGAAACGGTGATCGCCTGCGACCTGACCAATGGTCTCGTCCTCATCGGCGGCACCTCCTATGCCGGTGAAATGAAAAAGTCGGTCTTTACCGTTCTCAACCACCTGCTGCCGGCCAAGGGCGTTATGCCGATGCACTGCTCGGCCAATGTCGGCCCGAATGGTGATGCGGCGGTGTTCTTCGGCCTGTCCGGCACCGGCAAGACGACGCTGTCGGCCGATCCGGCCCGCACGCTGATCGGCGACGACGAACACGGCTGGAGCGAAAACGGCATCTTCAATTTCGAAGGCGGCTGCTACGCCAAGACCATCCGCCTGTCGGCCGAAGCCGAACCGGAAATCTATGCGACGACGCAGCGTTTCGGCACCGTGCTCGAAAACGTCGTGCTGAACGAGCGCCGCGAGCCGAATTTCGATGATGGCTCACTGACCGAGAACACCCGCTGCGCCTATCCGATGGATTTCATCCCGAACGCTTCGGAAACCGGCCGGGCCGGGCATCCGAAGACGATCATCATGCTGACCGCCGATGCCTTCGGCGTCATGCCGCCGATCGCCCGTTTGACGCCTGACCAGGCGATGTATCACTTCCTTTCCGGCTACACCGCCAAGGTGGCCGGCACCGAAAAGGGTGTCGTCGAGCCGGAAGCGACCTTCTCCACCTGCTTCGGAGCGCCCTTCATGCCGCGGCATCCGGCTGAATACGGCAACCTGCTGAAGGAACTGATCAGCCGCCATGGCGTCGAATGCTGGCTGGTGAATACCGGCTGGACCGGCGGCGCCTATGGCACCGGCAAGCGCATGCCGATCAAGGCGACGCGCGCCCTTCTCGCGGCTGCTCTGACCGGTGAACTCGGCCAGGTCGAATTCCGTGCGGACACCAACTTCGGCTTCGCCGTGCCGGTTTCCGTCAACGGCGTCGACAGCAGCATCCTCGACCCGCGCTCGACCTGGGCCGACAAGGCAGCCTATGACGCGCAGGCAGAAAAGCTGGTCTCGATGTTCATCGCCAATTTCGCCAAATTCGAGGGTCACGTCGATGGCGGCGTCCGCGATGCGGCTCCGGGCGTAAAGGTTGCGGCTGAATAAATCGAAGCCTGCCTTAAAAAATCTCTGACTCACGTGAAACCCGGCATCGCAGGATTGCCGGGTTTTTCGGTTGACCGCCGATATTTTCAATTCGCCGCCGATGTGAGATAGAACGCCGCATGGCCAGCGACGCGCTCTATATCGATGACAGGATCACCATATCAGGATGGGAGCTGACGGAACAGTTCGTTCTGGCCGGCGGTCCCGGCGGGCAGAATGTCAACAAGGTCTCGACCGCCGTCCAGCTGTTCTTCAACATCCAGAATTCGCCGTCGCTCAATGAGCGCGTCAAAACCAATGCGGTCAAGCTCGCCGGCCGGCGCCTGTCGAAGGACGGCGTGCTGATGATCGAGGCGAGCCGGTTTCGCAGCCAGGACCGCAACCGCGAGGATGCGCGCGAACGGCTGAAGGAGCTGATTCTGGAGGCCGCCAAGCCGCCGCCGCCGCCGCGCAAGAAGACCAGGCCGACCAAGGGTTCGGTCGAACGCCGCCTGAAGGAAAAATCGGGCCGCTCGGAAGTCAAGAAAATGCGCGGCCGCCCCGGTGGCAGCGGCAGTGAATGACATGCCGGGACTGTTGAGCGGCATTCGCCATCTCCCCGGCTATCTCGACCGGGCACGTCAGGAGGCATTAGTGGAGGTAATCCGCACCATTGTCGCCGAGGCGCCGCTTTATGTGCCGGTCATGCCCGGCACCGGCAAGCCGATGTCGGTGCGCATGACCAATTGCGGGCCGCTCGGCTGGGTGACGGACAAGGAGCGCGGCTACCGCTACCAGCCGACGCATCCGGCAACCGGCAGGCGCTGGCCCGACATGCCGCAGGAATTGCTCGATATCTGGAATGATGTGTCCGGTTACGACAAGCCGCCGGAAGCCTGTCTGGTCAATTTCTACGCCGACGACGCGCGCATGGGTCTGCATCAGGACAAGGACGAGAGGGATCTGCGGGCGCCTGTCGTCTCGATCTCGCTGGGCAACAGCTGCCTCTTCCGCGTCGGCGGCCTCAACCGCAATGATCGCACGCTATCCTTCAAGCTTATGAGCGGCGACCTGGTCGTGCTGGGCGGCAAGGGGAGGCTTTGTTTCCACGGCGTCGACCGCATTCATCCGGCAACCTCGACGTTGTTGAAGAATGGCGGCCGCATCAATCTGACGCTGCGCCGCGTCACTGCGTCTGATGGATCGTCGGAATAGAATCGCCTGCTATAATTTCCGCAGCGCCACCTGCTCGATCAGGTGATCCTTGCCCTTTTTCAGGATGAGATCGGCACGCGGCCGCGTCGGCAGGATGTTCTGGCGCAGGTTTTTCAGGTTGATATTCGCCCAGAGATCCCCGGCGATTTCGAGCGCTTCCGCATCGCTGATCGAGGCGTAGCGATGGAAAAAGGAGTTCGGATCGCGGAAGGCGGTCTCGCGCAGCCGCATGAAGCGGGCGACGTACCAGTTATGGATCTGGTCTTCGGCGGCATCGATATAGATCGAGAAATCGAAGAAATCGGAGACCATCGGCACGATCTTGCCGCCGGCCGGCAGGTCGCGCGATTGCAGCACATTGATCCCCTCGAAGATCAGAATGTCGGGCCGGTCGACGATCTTGTATTCGTCCGGCAGCACGTCATAGACGAGGTGCGAATAGCTGGGCGCCTTCACATCCGGCTGCCCGGCCTTGATCGCCGAGAGAAAGCGCAGGATCGCGGCCGTGTCGTAACTCTCCGGAAAACCCTTGCGCTGCATCAGCTTTTCCCGCTGCAGCACGGCATTCGGATGAAGGAAGCCGTCGGTGGTGACGAGGTCGACCTTCGGGCTGGAAGGCCAGCGCCCCAGTAGCTCCTTGAGGATACGGGCGGTGGTCGATTTTCCCACGGCGACCGAGCCGGCAATGCCGATGACGAAGGGCGTCTTCGTCACATCGGAAAGGCTGAGGAAGCGGTTGCGCTGTTCGAACAGCATCTGCGAGGATTCGACATGTGCCGACAGCAGACGCGACAGCGACAGATAGATGCGCCGGACTTCGTCGAGATCGATCGGGTCGCCCATCGAACGCAGCCGTTTGACTTCGTCGCTGGTCAGCGTCAGCGGCGTATCGGCGCGGAACTTCGCCCATTGTTCGGAAGAGAAGAAGTGGTAGGGCGAATAGGAGTCCGACTGGAAGTGATCCAACGTTTCCGGCACCCCGATAATCTCAGTCGCGATACTCATGAACTCTGCCGGCCGGCCTTTTCCTTGAGGCCGGACTGCGCGGTTCTGCGCTCGAGTTCGGCCATGACATTCTCTAACGGTATTTCAGCAATCTTCAATACGACCAAAAGGTGATAGAGCACATCGGCGGCTTCATAGGTCAGATTGTCGCGGTCGCCGGTCACCGCCGCCATCACGGCTTCGATCGCCTCTTCACCGAGCTTCTTTGCCGCTTTCGGCTGGCCGGCGGCAACGAGCTTGGCTGTCCAGGATTGCTCCGGCGAGGCTGTCGACCGCTCTGCGACGATGCTTTCGAGATCGGAAAGGGAAAATCCGCTCATATGTCCGCTTTCAAGGTTCAGTCGAGACGCATGTCGATGCCGCACTTCGACATATAGTGCTTCGCCTCGCCGACGGAATAGGTGCCGAAGTGGAAGATCGAGGCGGCGAGCACGGCATTGGCATGGCCCTCCTTCACCCCGGCGACGAGGTCGTCGAGGTCGCCGACACCGCCCGACGCGATGACGGGTACACGCACCGCATCGGCGATCGCCCGCGTCAGTTCCAGATCGTAGCCGACCTTGGTGCCGTCGCGGTCCATCGAGGTGACCAGCAGCTCGCCGGCGCCGCGCTCGACCATCTTCTGGGCGAATTCGACGGCGTCGAGGCCGGTCGCGTTGCGGCCGCCATGCGTGTAGATTTCCCAGGCGCTGAGATTGTCGCCGCCAACCGCTTGGCTACGCCTGCGCTTGGCGTCGATCGAAACGACGATGCATTGGTCGCCGAACTTGTCGGCCGCCTCAGTGACGAAATCGGGATTGCTGACCGCTGCCGAATTGATCGAGACCTTGTCGGCGCCGCAAAGCAGCAGCTTGCGGATGTCGGCGATGGCGCGCACCCCGCCGCCGACCGTCAGCGGCATGAAGCATTGATCGGCCGTGCGCGACACGACGTCGAAGATCGTCTCGCGATTGTCCGAGGAAGCGGTGATGTCGAGGAAACAGAGTTCGTCGGCGCCGGCCGCATCATAGGCCTTCGCCGCTTCGACCGGATCGCCGGCATCGACGAGATTGAGAAAGTTGACGCCCTTGACGACGCGGCCGTCCTTGACGTCGAGGCAGGGGATCACACGGGCTTTGAGGGTCATTTACGCGGTCTCCCTTGCCTTGCTGGCCTTGATCAGCGCCAGTGCTTCCGCCGGATCGATCCGGCCGTCATAAAGCGCGCGACCTGAAATAGCCCCCTCCAGCTTCTGCGCATCGGGCTGCAGCATGCGCTTGATGTCTTCGATGGAGGCAAGGCCGCCGGAAGCGATGACGGGAATGGAGACGGCATCGGCAAGCGCAAGCGTCGATGCCCAGTTGATGCCGGTCAGGATGCCGTCGCGGTCGATATCGGTGTAGATGATCGCGCTGACACCGGCGCCCTCGAATTTTCGGGCGAGTTCGACGATGCCGAGTTCGGATGCCTCCGCCCAACCCTCGACGGCCACCTTGCCGCCCTTGGCATCGATGCCGACGGCCACATGGCCTGGAAATTTCCGGCAGGCCTCGATGACCAGATCAGGATTGCGCACCGCGACGGTGCCGAGAATGACGCGCCGCAGCCCGCGCACGAGCCACGCTTCGATATGATCGAGCGTGCGGATGCCGCCGCCGAGCTGCACCGGATTTTTCGTCGCCTTGAGGATTGCTTCGACGGCGTCGCCATTGGCCGAATGTCCCGCAAAGGCGCCGTCGAGATCGACCACGTGCAGCCATTCGAAACCCTGGTCTTCGAAGGATTTCGCCTGGGCGGCCGGATCGGTGTTGTAGACCGTCGCCTGCTGCATGTCGCCGAGCTTCAGGCGGACGCATTGGCCGCCCTTCAGGTCGATCGCGGGAAAAAGGATCATATCGTCTTACGTCCGTAGAGTGGTCGGTACCATCAGCGCATTCCACGCATCTACGATATCCGAGTGGAAAAAGACAGCGGCAATGGTGGCCGCGCCGAAAAGCAGAAGAAGGAGCAGGGTGACGGTAAAGCCGGCGCGAACCTGGCGCCAGAAGCCGAGGCGCCGCTTCATCGATTTTTCGATGTCGCGCACCTCGCGTAGCGCCTGGCTGTTGACGGCGGCGAGCCGGATTTCCGGCTCCATCGCCTCCACATAGGTTTCGGCATAACTCGAAAGGATCTGCGAGGCGCGGTCGCGCAGCGTATTGCGCAGGTCGGTCGAGAGATAATTGCCGGCGACCGCGGCAAGTTCAGCCTCATTGGGCGAACGGCCGGCATTGCGCTTGCGATAGCTGACGACGAAATCGCGTTTCTGCCGCTCGTAGAGGGCGTAGGCAAGCAGACCGATCAGATCGTCCTCGCCTTCGATATAAAATTCCAGCACGGCCTCGGCGATGTCGGCGGCGTTGATGCCGTTGGCGCGCAGCTGCGAATTCTCGTTGCCGGCAAGGAATTCATGGATCATCGGTCCAGCCTTTCTTTCAACGCCTTGGCTGCATTGGAAAGCGCTCTCTTGTGAATGGTCTCATCGACACGGCGGATGATCGTTCCGTCGGGAAGCCGGAGGTCGGAGAAGGGAGGCAGGCCTTCTCTGGAAGGTCTCAGCGTGTAAAATACCTGGCCTGATTTCCGCGACGCCGGCATCGAGCGCACTCCTGTTCCGCCGTTTCCATAAAGGGGAAATGAGGCGGCGGTATTACGGGTTCCAGCGCAGGAAATTGGCGATCAGCGCCAAGCCGAGTTTCTGGCTCTTTTCCGGGTGAAACTGTGCACCGACCATGTTGTCGCGTCCGACAAGAGCGGTCATCGCACCGCCATAGTCGACGGTCGCGATGACGTCGTCGGCATTTTCGGCGGCCAGATGATAGGAATGCACGAAATAGGCATGCAGCCCGTCCGGGCCGGTCGCAATGCCGTTAAAGACCGGGTGGTCCCGCTGCAGGTCGAGTGTGTTCCAGCCGATCTGCGGGATCTTCAATTGCGGGTCATCGGGCGTCATCCCGATCACATCGCCGCGGATCCAGTTAAAACCGTGCGTCACGGTCTTTTCGAGGCCGCGCGAGGACATCAGCTGCATGCCGACGCAGATGCCGAGGAACGGCCGCGCCTTCTTCTCGACGGACTCGATCAGCACCTCGGCCATGCCGGGAACGGCATCGAGACCGCGCCGGCAATCGGCATAGGCGCCGACGCCCGGAAGCACGATACGATCGGCCGCGGCAACATCCTCAGCCTTGTCGGTGAGATCGATCTGCGCATCGATGCCCGCCTCGCGCGCGGCCCGCTCGAAAGCCTTGGTCGCCGAGCGCAGATTGCCGGAACCATAGTCGATAATCGCGACGCGCATCGTCAGCGTCCTCCATCAAAACCAAAAAGACCAAGCGATGTCGCTTGGCCATGCGGGCCGTTCGGCCGGCTCTTGTTCTCCCAGCCCGGCGCGGCGGCGTCAGTGTCGGGCTCCGCCGCCCTGTCGGAGAAGTAGACGTCTTCGGCAATGCCGATCGTATCGGCCGCTATCAGTGCGTCTTCATTCCAGCCCTTGCCGGCGAGGTTGCGGATGCGCAAATTCTGGCCCTCCAGGCCGACCAGCAGGTTCACGCCCAGCGTGATGGCTGCTCCCGCCGGCCAGAGACCCGGCTCGTCCATCAGCGCGCCGCCGATTGCCTGCAGCAGAAAGGCGGCCGCCGCGTATAACCACAGCCGATGGAACAGCAGCCAGGCCCATGGAAACAGCAGACCGAGCCACGTGAAGCCGTCGCGGATCACACGCGTTTCGTCAAGGCGCGTGCCAGCGCTGCCGGGCGGTGTCAGGAAGATATAGCTTGATGTCATTGTCGCCGCTCCCTTGAAGGGCTCAGACGAGCGTGCCCTTGGTAGAGGGAACGCGGCCCGCCTGTCTCGGATCGATTTCTGTCGCCGTGCGCAATGCGCGGGCGACGGCCTTGAAGCACGTCTCGGCAATATGGTGGTTGTTGGCGCCATAATGGTTGAGAATATGCAAGGTGATGCCGGCATTCTGGGCAAGCGCCTGGAAGAATTCGCGAACGAGTTCGGTGTCGAACGTGCCGATCTTCGGCGCACTGAAGGCGACGTTCCAGACGAGGAACGGCCGGCCGGAAAGATCGACCGCGGCCTTGGTCATCGTCTCGTCCATGGCGAGATCGATCGACGCGTAGCGCGTGATGCCGCGCCGGTCACCGAGCGCCTTGGAGATCGCCTGGCCGATGGCAATGCCCGTATCCTCGACCGTGTGGTGGTCGTCGATATGCAGGTCGCCCTTGGCCTCGATCTCCATGTCGATCAGGGAATGTCGCGCAAGCTGGTCGAGCATATGGTCGAAGAAGCCGACACCGGTCGAAATCTTCGATTTGCCGGTGCCGTCGAGATTGACGGAGACGGAAATCGAGGTCTCGTTGGTCTTGCGGGAAACGCTGCCCGTACGGCTTGCTGCGGTCTCGGCCATATGGCCCTCCATCGGAATAAGGCCGTTCCTTATCAGGCGCATCGGCAAATATCCAGAAGCCGGGCAAGAGAAAAGCCTGGCCATTTGCAAACGGCGCCGGCCCACTTACATAGGGCTCAACAGGGCCAATGTCTGGTCTCGCGTAAACGCCCGCGTCATGGGCAGACAGGTGTTTGATGACAACGATCATTACAGTTCGAAAAGGCGGCAAGGTGGTGATGGCCGGCGATGGCCAGGTGAGCCTCGGCCAGACCGTCATGAAGGGCAATGCCCGCAAGGTGCGGCGCATTGGCAAGGGCGACGTCGTCGCCGGTTTTGCCGGCGCCACCGCCGATGCCTTCACCCTGCTCGAACGGCTTGAAAAGAAGCTGGAGCAATATCCCGGCCAGCTGATGCGCGCTGCCGTCGAACTCGCCAAAGACTGGCGCACCGACAAATACCTGCGCAATCTCGAAGCCATGATGCTCGTCGCCGACAAGTCGATCACGCTGGCGATTACCGGCAACGGCGATGTTCTGGAACCGGAGCACGGCACGACGGCGATCGGTTCCGGCGGCAATTTTGCCCTAGCGGCCGCCCTGGCACTCATGGATACCGACAAATCGGCCGAAGAGATTGCCCGCCGCGCCCTCGAAATCGCAGCCGACATCTGCGTCTACACGAACCATAATGTCGTGGTGGAAGCGCTGGATGCCGAAGGCTGAACCCTATGCCTTCCGGCCGCTTGCCGTGGCTGATCTGCCGCTCCTCGCCACATGGCTGCAAAGCCGGCATGTCAGGCGCTGGTGGCGCGATCCGGCCGAGGCGCTGGCTTCAATGGAAGAGCATATCGATGCGGCTTCCGTCTCTTGCTTCATCGTCACTTTGAATGGGAAGGACTTCGCCTTTATCCGGGCGGCCGATCTCGACGACGAGGACGATGAAGCGCTCGCCGGCCAGCCGAAGGGCACCTACGGCATCGACCAGTTCATCGGCATAGAGGAACTCGTTGGCAAGGGTCATGGACCGGCCTTTATGATAGGGTTCTGCGATATGCTCTTTGCAAAGGGTGCGCGGCGGATCCTCGTCGATCCGCATCCTGACAATGTATTCGCAATCAGAGCCTATACCAAGACGGGCTTTCATGGACTTGGCGAAACAACGACTAAATACGGCCGGGCGCTGTTGATGGCCCTGGACCGCCAGGAGAATGATACGCAATGACCACCTTTTCCCCCCGCGAGATCGTTTCCGAACTCGACCGCTACATCATCGGCCAGCATGACGCCAAGCGCGCCGTTGCGATTGCGCTGCGCAACCGTTGGCGCCGCCAGCAGCTCGACCCGAGCCTGCGCGACGAAGTCATGCCGAAGAACATCCTGATGATCGGCCCGACCGGCGTCGGCAAGACCGAGATCTCCCGCCGCCTGGCAAAACTCGCCGGCGCGCCCTTCATCAAGGTGGAAGCGACCAAATTCACCGAGGTCGGCTATGTCGGCCGCGATGTCGAGCAGATTATCCGCGATCTGGTCGAGGTCGGCATCGGCCTGGTGCGCGAGAAGAAACGGACCGAGGTCCAGGCCAAGGCGCATGTCAGCGCCGAGGAGCGTGTTCTCGATGCGCTGGTCGGCACCACCGCATCGCCTGCGACCCGCGAAAACTTTCGCAAGAAGCTGAGGGACGGCGAACTCGACGACAAGGAAATCGATATCGAGGTGGCCGACGCCGGCTCCGGCATGGGCGGCTTCGAAATACCCGGCATGCCGGGCGCGAATATCGGCGTGCTCAACCTGTCGGAAATGTTCGGCAAGGCGATGGGCGGCCGCACCAAGAAGGTCCGCACCACGGTCAAGGCCTCCTACAGCGATCTGATCCGCGATGAATCCGACAAGCTGATCGACAATGAGGTGATCCAGCGCGAGGCCGTTCGCTCCACAGAGAATGACGGCATCGTCTTCCTCGACGAAATCGACAAGATCGCCGCCCGCGACGGCGGCATGGGCGCCGGCGTTTCGCGCGAAGGCGTGCAGCGCGACCTCTTGCCGCTCGTCGAAGGCACAACGGTTTCGACCAAATACGGGCCGGTGAAAACGGACCATATCCTCTTCATCGCCTCCGGCGCCTTCCACGTCTCCAAACCGTCGGATCTTCTTCCCGAGCTGCAGGGGCGCCTGCCGATCCGTGTCGAATTGCGCCCGCTGAACAAGGAGGATTTCCGCCGGATCCTGACCGAGACGGAAGCAAGCCTCATCCGCCAGTATCGCGCGCTGATGGAAACCGAAAGCCTGAACCTCGAATTCACCGACGACGCCATCGATGCGCTCGCCGATGTCGCCGTGCATCTGAACTCCTCCGTCGAAAACATCGGCGCCCGGCGTCTGCAGACGGTGATGGAGCGGGTCCTCGACGATATTTCCTACAATGCGCCCGATCGCGGCGGCACGGCCGTCACCATCGATGCCGCCTATGTGCGCGAGCATGTCGGCGATCTCGCGCAGAATACCGATCTCTCGCGCTTCATTCTGTGATATCGGCGCACCGGTCCATGTCTTTCCCGATGTGAATGCCGGATTGTGACGAACTCTATCCTCGACAGCGGGCCTTTTACTTTTTAGTGAAGGCCCGTTTTGTTTTCCGCTCCGGCTTTATTCGGCCAAGATTCTGGTCCAGTCAGCCGCATCGCAAACAGGACGATGGAACGGGACGGGATAGCGGATCGTGCGACGCCTTTTGACAAGCCTTTTGATTGCCGCTGCCCTGGTGAATTCGGCGCCTGCCTTCGCCATGCAGACGGTTCCGGCCGGCAACCGTCATGCCGAGCAGCCCGATATTCCGGGCGCGTCGGTGAGACGCACCAAAGGAACCAAGAGCAGCTTCGATCTGAAATATGAAAAGGTCCACGAGCTTCTGGCGACCGATCGCGAGCTGATGGGCAAGATCCGTAAGGTCTCCAGCGCTTACGGCATCAATCCCATCCATGTCGTCGGCGCGATCGTCGGCGAACATACCTATAATGTCGACGCCTACGACCGGCTGCAGGCCTATTATGTCAAGGCTGCCTCCTATGCCGGAGAAAGCTTCCGCTTCGCCTATGACGGCGAAAACGTCGACGATTTCGTGGCGCGGCCGCAATTTGCCGAATGCAAAGCCAAGAGTGATTCCTACACGCTCTGGTCCTGTCGCGAGGATGTCTGGGAAAGCGATTTCCGCGGCAAGACGGTGGGTGGCAAGCCCTTCCCCAACAATCGTTTCAGCGCGGTCTTTTTTCAGCCCTTCTATGCCGGCCAGACCTTCGGCCTCGGCCAGGTCAATCCGCTGACGGCGCTGATGCTCTCCGATCTGGTGGCCCGCGTCTCCGGTTACCCGAAGCTGAACGAAAAGAATGCCGGCGCCGTCTACAGGGCGATCATGGACCCCGATATTTCGCTCGCCTTCGTCGCCGCCTCGATCCGCCGGTCGATCGACGATTACAAGGAGATCGCCGGCATGGATATCTCGGGCAATCCCGGCCTGACCGCGACGCTTTATAATGTCGGCAATTCGCGCCAGCGCGCCGCAGCCCTTGCCGCGAAAAACCGCGGCTCCGGCGCCACCGCCTGGCCCGAAGAGAATTATTACGGCTGGCTGATCAACGACAAGCTGGACGAACTCAAGGGCCTGCTCTAGCTTCAGGCCTGACGGGAAGATGTCGATCTTCCCCGAAAGGCTTTTCCGATGGACATGCGTCCTGATCCCTTCGTTCCGCCGGCGCCGATGCCGCGCACCGTGCCGCCGAGCCGGCTGGAAATCATCCGCACCATCCTGCGCAACCCGCTCGAACTCTGGGGCGAACCCTCCTACACGCTGCCCTGGATCCGCACCAATTTCTTCGGTCAGAGGACGCTGATCGTCAATGATCCCGGCCTGATCAAGCATGTGCTGGTCGACAATGCCAATAATTACCGCATGTCGGATGTGCGCCAGCTCGTCCTGCGTCCGATCCTCCGCGACGGTCTTTTGACGGCCGAAGGACCTGTCTGGAAGAGATCACGCAAGGCGGTTGCACCCGTTTTCACACCCCGCCATGCCCAGGGCTTTGCCGGGCAGATGCTGCGCCAGTCGGAAGACTATGCCGGCAAATATCAGAGCGCGGGCGAGGCGGGGGCAATTTTCGATATCAGCACGGATATGACCGAGCTGACCTTCGCGATCCTCGCCGACACGTTATTTTCAGGTGAAATTGTCACTTCGAGCGGCCATTTTGCCGATGACGTCAATGCTCTCCTGCATCGCATGGGCCGCGTCGATCCGATGGATCTGATGCGCGCGCCGTCCTGGGTTCCACGTGTGACACGCATCGGCGGTCAGAAAGTGCTGGAGAAGTTCCGCGCCATCGTGCGCAACACGATGGATATGCGGTTGGCTAAGATGAAGGCCGATCGCGGCACGGCACCCGAGGATTTCCTGACTCTGCTGCTGGAACAGGAAGGCCCCGACAGGCTGACCAAGGAAGAAATCGAAGACAATATCCTGACCTTTATCGGCGCAGGCCATGAGACCACGGCGCGGGCGCTGGCCTGGACGCTCTATTGCGTCTCGAACAGCCCGCATATCCGCCAGGCGATGGAGGTGGAAATCGAGGCGGTACTCGCCACCGGAGCCGAACCGGTGGCATGGCTGGATATGATGCCGCAGACGCGTGCCGCCTTCGAGGAGACGTTACGCCTTTATCCGCCGGCGCCATCCATCAATCGCGCCGCCATAGCCGATGATTCCTGGATAAGCCCCAAGGGCGAGCGGGTCGCGCTCGAGGCCGGGATCACGGTGTTGATCATGCCCTGGACGCTCCATCGCCACGAACTCTATTGGGACAGGCCGCGCGCCTATATGCCCGAGCGTTTCCTGCCGGAAAATCGCGGTTCTATCGGCCGCTTCCAGTTCCTGCCTTTCGGCGCCGGTCCGCGTGTCTGCATCGGCGCAACCTTTGCACTTCAGGAGGCGGTGATTGCCCTTGCCGTCCTGATGCATCGTTATCGCTTCGATTCCACCGATGAGACCAAGCCCTGGCCGGTGCAGAAGCTGACGACACAGCCGCAGAACGGCCTGCCGATGCGGGTGACGCCGCGTATAGTTTCCCGATAAGCATAAATCTTTCGAATTATTGCGGAATTGACTGTGAATGAAAGCCGGGCAAAGTGGCAGCATTGACAGTTGTTGCAGGGAGAATGCCGCATGAGCCGCATCGATAAGAACGGACTTGCCATCGAAGCCATCCTTCATGATTTCCTCGTCAAGGAGGTGCTGCCTGGCTTGGCGGTCGATGCGGACAAGTTCTTTGCCGATTTTTCGGCGATCGTCCACGATCTGGCTCCGAGGAATCGGGCGCTGCTGGCAAAACGTGACGAACTGCAGCTCAAGATCGACGACTGGTATCGTCGGCACGGCGCCCCGAGCGATATTGACGACTACCAATCCTTCCTGCGTGGGATCGGCTATCTCCTGCCGGAGGGATCGGACTTCCAGGTGTCGACCCAGAATGTCGACCCCGAGATCGCCTCGATCGCCGGCCCGCAGCTGGTCGTTCCCGTCATGAACGCCCGTTATGCGCTGAACGCCGCCAATGCCCGCTGGGGCTCGCTCTATGATGCGCTCTATGGCACGGATGCCATTCCGGAGAGTGACGGCGCCGAAAAGGGCAGGGGGTACAACCCGAAACGCGGTGAGAAGGTCATCGCCTGGGTGCGCGATTTCCTCGATACGTCGGTGCCGCTGCAGGAGAGCCACTGGAAGGATGTCGGCAGTTTCGCCGTCAAGGATGGAGCGCTCGCCCTCCGATCGATCGACGGCGAACAGATATCGCTTGGGAATGGCGGACATTTTGCCGGCTATCGCGGCGATGCCGCCGCCCCGACGCATATTCTCCTGAAGAACAACGGCATCCATATCGAGATCGTCATCGACGCGACAACGGCAATCGGCAAGTCCGATCCGGCTCATATTTCCGATGTCTGGCTGGAATCGGCGATCACGGCGATTATGGACTGCGAGGATTCGATTGCCGCCGTCGACGCCGAGGACAAGACCGTCGTCTATCGCAACTGGCTCGGCTTGATGAAGGGCGATCTGCAGGAGGAAGTGGCAAAGGGCGGGGTAAGCTTCATCCGCAAGCTCAACCCGGATCTGGAATATATAGGTCCCGATGGCACCGCCTTCGAAGTGCATCGCCGCTCGCTGATGCTGGTGCGCAATGTCGGACACCTCATGACCAATCCGGCGATTGTCGACAAGGACGGCAATGACGTGCCTGAGGGCATCATGGATGCCGTCATCACCGGCCTGATCGCGCTTTACGATATCGGCCCGGCTGGCCGGAGGAAGAATTCCCGCGCCGGCTCCATGTATGTGGTCAAGCCGAAGATGCATGGGCCGGAAGAGGTGGCTTTCGCCGTCGAGATCTTTTCGCGGGTCGAAGATGCGCTTGGCATGGCGCGCAACACCATCAAGATGGGCATCATGGATGAGGAACGCCGCACGACGGTCAATCTCAAGGAGTGCATCCGCGCTGCCCGAGAGCGCGTGGTCTTCATCAATACCGGTTTCCTCGATCGTACCGGCGACGAAATCCACACCTCGATGGAAGCAGGCCCGATGATCCGCAAGGGCGACATGCGTCAGGCCGCCTGGATATCGGCCTATGAGAACTGGAACGTCGACATCGGCCTCGAATGCGGCCTCGCCGGCCACGCCCAGATCGGCAAGGGCATGTGGGCGATGCCGGATCTGATGGCGGCGATGCTGGAACAGAAGATCGCCCACCCGAAGGCCGGGGCCAACACCGCCTGGGTCCCGTCGCCGACGGCGGCGACCCTGCACGCCACCCATTATCACCGCGTCAATGTCGCCAGGGTTCAGCAGGGGTTGAAGGACCGCGCCCGCGCCAAGCTCTCCGACATTCTCTCGGTGCCGGTTGCGGTGCGGCCGAACTGGACGCCGGAGGAAATCCAGCGCGAACTCGACAACAATGCCCAGGGCATCCTCGGCTACGTCGTGCGCTGGGTCGATCAGGGCGTCGGCTGCTCGAAGGTGCCTGACATCAACAATGTCGGCCTGATGGAGGATCGCGCCACCTTGCGCATCTCGGCCCAGCACATGGCGAACTGGCTGCATCACAAGGTCGTCACCGAGGCCCAGATCGTCGAAACGATGAAGCGCATGGCGGCCGTCGTCGACCGGCAGAACGAGGCGGATCCCCTCTACCAGCCAATGGCCGGTAATTTCGACGGCTCGATCGCCTTCCAGGCCGCCCTCGACCTCGTGCTGAAGGGCAGGGAGCAGCCGAACGGCTATACCGAGCCGGTGCTTCATCGCCGCCGCCTCGAGCTGAAGGCGAAGCCGGCCGGTTGAGAGTATAGCCGAGAATAGAAAAAGGCCGCCGGAACGACAGTCCGGCGGCCTTTTTTATACCGAATTCGGTCTCTACTTACTGGATAACGATGACCTTGGACGTGCCCTTGCCGGGACGGACCCGGCTGTAAAGGTCGATCACGTCCTGGTTCATCAGGCGAATGCAGCCCGAGGAAGCGGCGGTGCCGATCGAAGCCCATTCCGGCGTGCCGTGCAGGCGGAACAGCGTGTCTTTGCCATCGTCATTAAAGAGATACATGGCGCGCGCGCCGAGCGGATTGCTGAGGCCTGGGCCCATGCCGTCTTCGACATATTTGGCGACATCCGGACGGCGTTCAGCCATTTCCTTCGGCGGGTGCCAGGTCGGCCATTCCTGCTTCCAGGCGACGTAGGCAGTGCCGGCCCATGCGAAGCCCTGCTTGCCGACGCCGATGCCGTAGCGCATCGCCTTGCCGTTGGCCAGGATGTAATAGAGGAAGCGCTCGCGCGTGTTGACGATGATCGTTCCGGGGCGCTCCGTGGTCTGGTAGCTGACGACCTGGCGGCGGAACTGCGGCTTGACCCTGTCGATCGGGATCGCCGGCAGAGAGTATCCGGCATCCTTGGTTACGCCATAGGCGTCGTTGAAGATCTGGGCTGTCTGTACCGTCGGGCCTGCGCCCTTGTCGTCGACGGATGCGCTGTCTGATGTCGTGGAGCAACCGGCCAGTGCGAGCGTCGTCAGCAGGCCAAGTACCGGGAATGCATTGCGGATGCGCATAGATGACTCTTGAAGTTTTGGGGCAAGGAGAACAGTCTTTCGACCATCGTTGATTATGGTTTATTTTCGATTAACTTGCGCTTTGCAAGGCTACTGCAGCGCGACAAATCCGTCTGCGGCGCAAATTAAAAGCGCATGGTTTTTTTGCAACAACACGCCAGCCCCTGGGATGGTTATCCATGACGATTTTGAGCGTTTACAATAACAATCCGTTAATCGATGGCCGGCAATCGGACAGGGCCATGATGGTGCGGCGGGGAACGCAGATATTGCTGCATGAAATGCGCCACGCGGTGCTACCCGAACTGCCGCTGGCGAGCGGCCGCCGTGCCGATTTGATCACCGTTTCGGAAAAAGGCGAGGTCTGGATCATTGAGATCAAGACGTCGATCGAGGATTTCCGGGTGGATCGTAAATGGCCGGAATACAGGCTGCATTGCGATCGCCTCTTCTTCGCCACTCACGAAGGTGTGCCGCTCGACATCTTTCCCGAGGAGTGCGGGCTTTTCCTCTCGGACGGTTACGGCGCCCATATGATTCGAGAGGCGCCGGAACACCGCATGGCCCCGGCCACACGAAAATCCGTCACGCTCAACTTCTCGCGCGCCGCCGCCCAAAGGCTGATGATGGCCGAATGGGCGAACGGTAAACCGTTCACCGTCGATGATGTTTGATGGATATGTCGGTTATTTCGGCGCCCGTTTGGCAAGGATGCGCTGCAGCGTGCGCCGGTGCATATTGAGCCGGCGCGCCGTTTCCGAGACGTTGCGCTCGCACATTTCATAGACCCGCTGGATATGTTCCCAGCGCACCCGGTCGGCCGACATCGGGTTCTCCGGAAGCTCGGCCTTTTCGCCCGCCCGCTGCGTCAGCGCCGAAAAGACGTCGTCGGCATCCGCGGGCTTTGCCAGGTAATCGACGGCGCCGAGTTTTACGGCGGTCACCGCGGTTGCGATATTGCCGTAGCCGGTCAACACGATGATTCGGGTGTCGTCGCGCCGCTGGCGGATCGCTTCGATGACATCGAGCCCGTTGCCGTCGCCGAGCCGAAGGTCGACCACCGCATATTTCGGCGGCCTGCCTTTCGATTTCGCAACGCCTTCGGCGACTGATTCGGCCGTCTCCACCTGGAAACCGCGCGTCTCCATCGCCCGGGCCAGCCGTCGCAGGAACGGCCCGTCATCATCGACGATCAGCAGGCTGGCGTCGGGACCGATATGATCTTCATCCCCAGCGGCGAAATTTTCGTGATTTTGTTCTGTCATCGTCTTGCCCTGGCGCTTGAACGCCCGATCTGCGTCAACCGCTTATATCCTACTTATGCCGACAAAGTCACTTTGTCGAATTTGCATCGATCAGCATGCGCGGCCATTCGATCCGGATCCGCGCGCCCGCACTTTCCGGGTCGCGATTCTCGAAAGTCAAAGATGCCCCCGAGCGCTCCAGCAGGGTCTTGGCGATGAAAAGCCCGAGGCCGAGGCCGCCCGCCGTATCCTCTTTCTGCCGCCTGGTCATGTAAGGCTCGCCGATCCGCGTCAGAATATCGGGGGCATAACCAATGCCGTCATCCTCGATGACGATCAGCACTTTATCGTGATCATGCTCGACGGTGATCTTCACTTTCTCCCGCGCATAATCGACGGCGTTTTCGATCAGATTGCCGAGCCCGTACATGATGCCGGCATTGCGGTCGGTCACCGGCTCGTCCTTGCGCGGGCTCTTTTCGATCAGCTCCAGGATGATGCCGAATTCCCGGTGCGGCGCGACGACCTCCTCGATCATCGAGGAAAGCGGCAGCCGGCGCATATGCGCTTCGCCTTCCGAGGAGAGTGTCGTCAACCTGCGCAGAATGTCACGGCAGCGTTCGCTCTGGCTGCGCAACAGCATCACATCCTCGCGGAAACGGTCGTCGTCCTTGAGTTCGCGCTCCATTTCCTTGGCGACGACGCTGATCGTCGCTAGCGGCGTGCCGAGTTCGTGGGCCGCCGCAGCCGCCAGTCCGTCGAGCTGCGAAAGATGCTTTTCCCGCTGCAGCACCAGTTCGGTCGCAGCCAGCGCATCGGCAAGCTGGCTCGCCTCCATCGACACCCGATAGGCATAGAAGGCGGCGAATGCCATCGTCGAGGCGATCGAACACCAGACGCCGAACTGCATGACGTTGTGGACATTGATCTCGACGCCGTCGAACCACGGCAGCGGAAAGGGCGAAAAGGCAAGCACCGTGATGCAGACCATCGCAAAGCCGATCAGCGCCGTGCTGTAACGGATCGGCTGCGAGGCAAACGAGATGATAACCGGCACGCAGACGAGGGCTGCGAAAGGATTGGCAAGGCCGCCGGTGATGAAGAGCAGCGCGCAGAGCTGCAGAAGATCGAAGCCGAGCAGCGCAAAGGCGGCCGGCGATTCCAGCCGGTGTGTCGGCGGATAGCGGATTGTCAGGTAGAAGTTCACCCAGGCAAGCGCGGCGATCAGCGACGAGCTGGCGATCAGCGGCAACGGAAATTTCAGCCAGAAGGCGACGATGAACACCGTCAGCGCCTGCCCGCCGACGGCAAGCCAGCGCAGCCGCACCAGCGTCTGCAGGCGCAGCCTGCGGCTGTTGTGCCGGTCCTCCAGCGTAAGGCTTTCCGTCTTGTCGATCATGCCGCGGGCTCCTTCAGTGGGCCTCATGTACCACGCGGTTTTGCCCGTGTCGTCGGCAAGGCGTCTTCCGGCCGCTCCGGCCAGGGATGCCGGGGATAGCGGCCGCGCATATCGGCCCGCACATCCTTCCATGAGCCGGCCCAGAAGCCCGGCAGGTCGCGGGTTGTCTGGATCGGCCGGTGCGCTGGCGAGGTCAGTTCGAGCAGCAGCGGCAGACGGCCGCCGGCGATCGCCGGGTGCTGCTTCAGCCCGAACAGCTCCTGCACGCGGATCGTCAGCACCGGCTCCTCGCCTTCATATTGGATCGGATGCCTTTGGCCGGTCGGCGCTTCGAAATGGGTCGGCGCAAGTCGGCTAAGGTCGCGCTGCAACTCGTGCGGCACCAACGACATCAGCCCGTTCGAAAGCCCGGCCGCGGAAATTTCGGAGAGGCCGCGGGCCTCCGTCTGATAGGGGCCGAACCAATCGTCCAGCCGGGAAAGCAGGGCATCGTCGCCGACATCGGGCCAGGGATCGCCGATCGTCCGGTGAAGAAATCCGATCCGCTCGCGAAGCTGCACGGCCTCCTTCGAGAAGGCGAGATGATCGAGCCCGAGCTCGCGTACCCCCTCCACCAGCGCCTGGGTGACGGCGGCGCCGGAAGGTCGGGGCAAGGGCGTTTCTTCGAAGACGATCGCGCCGAGCCGGGTTGCCCGCCGAGCCCGTATCTGCCGGCTTTGCCGGTCGAAGAAGATCTGATCGCCGGTTTTGATCTCGCCGGGCAGCTCGGCTTCAATATCGGCGCGTGTCACCTCGGCCGCCGCCAGAACCCGCGCCTGCGCCGCCCGCCCGGTAAGGTCGGCGATAACCAGCATCTGGCTGCCGGCCAGCCTCTCGGTTTCAGGCAGTTCCGCGCCGCGCCCGTTCGCCATCACGAATCGGCCGCGCCCGCCGCGCTGAAGTGCGATTCGATCCGGGAATGCATGCAGCAGCAGCTGGCCTGCAAGCGCCGGCGCCGGTGCGGTAACTCTGTCGAGGCCGCTCGCCAGCCGCCCCGCCAGCCGCCGTGAGGCCTCCGCTCTTTCGCCGCGTTCGGCCTTGAAGCGTCGCAGCCGCTCCTCGATATCGATATTCGTTCCACCCAGCCCCTGTTCGGTGAGAAGCACGGCGATCGATGCAGCATCCCGGGCGTGCCCCGATTCGCCAGCGGAAACGACCATGGCGGCAAGCCGCGGCGGCAAAGCGAGATCGCGCATTACCTTGCCGCGTGCCGTCAGCGCCCCATCCTTGTCGAGCGCGCCGAGCTGGCCAAGCAGCACCCGCGCTTCCTTAAGCGTCGTCTCCGGCGGCTGGTCGACAAAGGCAAGCGATCCCGGATCCTGAACGCCCCAATGGGCGAGATCGAGCACCAGTCCGGAAAGATCGCTGGAAAGGATCTGCGGCGGCGTGAAGGCCGGCAGGGCCGCTGTCTGTCCCTGGTGCCACAGCCGGACGGCGATGCCCGGTTCCGTTCGTCCGGCACGGCCCGCCCGCTGATCGGCGGACGCCCGCGACACGCGCACCGTCTCCAGCCTTGTGATCCCGGTCGACGCCTCGAACACCGGCAGGCGCTGCAGCCCGCTGTCGATCACGATCCTGACGCCGTCGATGGTGATCGAGGTTTCGGCGATCGATGTCGCCAGCACGATCTTGCGCGTGCCCTTCGATGCCGGCCGGATTGCCGCGTCCTGCTCCTTCTGGCCAAGATTGCCATAGAGCGGCGCAATCAGTGTCTCGGGTCCAAATCGTCCCTGCAGCCGTTCGGCGGTTCGGGTGATCTCCGCCTGGCCGGGCAGGAAAGCGAGGATCGAGCCGGTTTCATCGG
>NZ_CP013630.1:4027500-4192500 GCF_001664485.1 Rhizobium sp. N324
TAGTAGAAGCCGGCGGCGAAGAACGGCGACATCAGATTGTTGACCGCGCCGACGTCGAAGGCGAGCGAGGGCCAGCGATTCTGCGAGTTGACGATCATGCCGTCGAAGACTTCCTGCACCGTCGCGCGCACGTTCGGCTGCTTGCGCGCCTTATCGCGGGCGACGTCGATCAGCGCGTTCGGTTCTTCGGCGCCGGCCGACAGAATACCGCGAGCCCGGTGATATTTGAACGAACGTCCCAGAAGATGCACGCCGTGGGCGATCAGCGCCGAGGCGACGGTATCGCCTTCCAGCGCGGTATAGGTCTCGCCGTCGAAGCTGAAGCGCGCGGTTTTGGCCGGCGTCAGGCGCCCCTTGCCGACGATACGGTTCACGCCGCTCATTGCGCCTCTCCTTCCACGGCTTCATATGTCTCGACAGGCGCGTGCTTTTCGGCCTTAGCGCCGATCTCAGGCTTCGGCTCGCCCGCCTTGTACGTCACGATGAACTTGTCGCTCACCGTATCGCGCGCCGCGTTGAAGAAGCGCCCGCAGCCATGAATGTGCCGCCAGCGTTCGAAGATCAGGCCTTTCGGATTGTCGCGCAGAAAGAAATAGGCCTCGAATTCCTCGTCCGAAACCGAGGCGATATCGGCGGGCCGCACGATATGCGCGTCACCCGCGCCGCGGAATTCAAGCTCCGAGCGCTCTTCCTGACAGTAAGGGCAATGGATCAGCAGCATGTGTGATTTCCTTCTCCTCCCCTTCTCTCCAGCGGAGAGAAGGTGCCTGCAAGGCGGATGAGGGGGTGAGCAACGAAAGGAGCGAGCATCTGAGCGACAACACGCATCATCAGTGCGCCACCGCCGCCGCCGCCGCCTCGTCGATCAGCCGGCCGCTGCGGAAGCGCTCCAGCGTCAGCCCGGCGTTGAACTTGTGCGGCTCGTCGCGGGCAATCAGATGCGCGAAGAGATTGGCCGAGCCAGGCGTCGCCTTGAAGCCGCCGGTGCCCCAGCCGCAATTGACGTAGAGCCCGGGAACCGGCGTCTTCGACTGGATCGCCGAACGATCCGGCGTATTGTCGACGATGCCGCCCCATTGCCGCATCATCTTGACGCGCCGGAACATAGGGAAGAGTTCGCAGATGGCGTCGAGCGTATGGGTGATGATCTGCAGCCCGCCGGTTTGCGAATAGGAATTATACTGGTCGGTGCCGGCGCCGATGACGAGCTCTCCCTTGTCGGACTGGGAGATATAGGCATGCACCGTGTTCGACATGACGACGCACGGAAAGATCGGCTTCAGCGGCTCGGAGACCAGCGCCTGCAGCGGGCTCGATTGCAGCGGCACGCGCACATCGGCCATCTTCATGATCGTCGACGTGTGGCCGGCGGCCGACACGGCAACTTTCTTGGCGCCGATGAAACCGCGCGAAGTCTCGACCCCGGTCACGCGTCCATCGGGGCCGCGGCGGATGCCGGTGACTTCGCAATTCTGGATGATGTGCACCCCGCGGTCCGAGGCTGCGCGGGCATAACCCCAGGCGACCGCGTCGTGCCGCGCCGTGCCGCCGCGCCGCTGCAGCGCCGCGCCGTTAATCGGGTAGCGGGCGCTCGCCGAGATATCAAGCGGCGGGCAATAGGCCTTGGCCTGCTCCGGCGTCAGCCATTCATTGTCGATGCCGTACAGCCGGTTGGCATGGATATGCCGCTTGAACGACTGCTGGTCGTGAATATTGTGCGAGAGCATCATCACGCCGCGCGGCGAATACATCACATTGTAGTTGAGCTCCTGAGAAAGCCCTTCCCAGAGCTTCATCGAATGCTCGTAGATCTGCATGCTCTCTTCGTAGAGATAATTCGAGCGGATGATGGTGGTGTTGCGCCCGGTATTGCCGCCGCCGAGCCAGCCCTTTTCGATCACCGCCACATTGGTGATGCCGTGCTCCTTGGCGAGGTAATAGGCCGCACCCAGCCCGTGGCCGCCGGCGCCGATGATAACGACGTCGTATTCGGCGCGCGGCTCAGGCGAAGTCCACTGCTTCTCCCAGCCCTTGTGGCCACGAAGGGCCTCCCGCGCCACGGCAAAAACCGAATATTTCCGCATCCGCCTTCTTCTCCTATAGGGCAAGGGCTGTTCTCCGCGCCCATACAAATCGCAAATCCAAATGCGGCACAACGGTTCTTTTGCGACAGCCAAATGCTTTGCTTTTGACACTGAGCGACATGATGCCGAAAACTGCGCGGTTTTCGCAGACAGCGCGCGGCTTCCGAGGCTGTTCGGCGGGATGAAGCAAAACCGGCCTTCCTTGGGGCCGCCGCACGGCGCTAATCCAAGTGGGCGAGAAGACAAGCAGTTACTAAAATGTTAATTCACCCCATGTTCCCGGGGTTCCTGTATCATGTGGGGTCGGCGTTCATTACTCCAGGCGCTTTGCATTGTGGTTGCCGTCGCGCAACCGGCACTCGCCGCCGAGCCGGTCGGCCAGGCTGTCGTTATCAAGACGGAGGTGACGGGACAGAGCGGCCCCATCGAAGTCGACACCAGCGTCCATCGCAACGAACGCATCAAGACCTCCCCGTCCGGACTTGGCCAGTTCCTGTTTCGTGACGGCACGAAGCTCGCGGTCGGCTGGGGCTCGTCGGTCGTGATCGACAAATATGTCTTCGATGATTCCCAATCGGTCAAGAAACTCACCATCAGAGCGGCAAAGGGCACGTTTCGCTGGGTGAGCGGCAGTTCCAATTCCTCCGCCTACCAGATCCTCACACCCGCCGGCACGATCGGCGTGCGCGGCACCGCTTTCGATTTCTATGTCGGCCCCGATGGCACGACCGCCGTCGTCCTGTTGAACGGCGCCGCCCGGTTTTGCGGCCCGGGCGGCTGCCGGCAATTGCAGCAACGCTGCGATTGCGTGGTGGCCAAGCCGAACGGCAACATGTCGGCGGCACGCCGGGTGGATCCGAGCATTCTCGATACGCTCGGAAATCCCCGCGCGCTCCCCTTCCTCTCCGGCAATCAGCGGCTTTCAGGCGGCATCGGCATGCTCGGCGGCTGCAACATGGCGTCAGCCGCGCCGGAGCGAAAAGACAGAAAACCGCCGCCGCCGGCGATTGCGCCTGTGCCGCAAAGGCAGAATCCGCCGCAGAGGCAAGCCGAGCCACAGAAAGAGCGGCCGAACAAGCCCGACAAACCGCATCATGACAAACCGGATCATGACAGGCCGCATCACGACAAGCCGGATAGGCCCGACAAGCATGATGGCCATGGCCGGCATGACAACGACGGCAAGCCGGGAAATCATGGCGAGGATCATCGAGACCATGACCGCCATCATGACGGAGACCGCGATCGCGATCATGATCGTGATCATGACAGAGACCGGGCCAACGACAGGGGCCGGAATTTCCATCGCGGACGCTGAAGTCCCTCAGTCGGCGGCGCTCTTTTCGCTCCCCTCCGGCGCCTCGCGAAAATGATCGGCCCTGCCGGATATGCGCTGGTAGAATTCCGCCAGAGCGCCGGTCACCTGCACCGCCCTGAGCTTGACGGCACCGATCAGTTTCCGGCTGTTCCGCGAATGTGATTGCAAGGCCTCCATCAACTGCCTGTGAACGACCTCTAGCGCAGCGAATTGCTGAGATGCCGCGACCCGCTCATCACCGACGACGGCAAGGATCTGCGTCCGGCTGCTTTTTCCCTTGAGCGGTAGGGCGCCGGCCTCGATCAGCGCCATCCCCTGCACCGACCTCGCCGTGCTGTCGGAGATGAGGATATCGAAGCCGACCTCCTTGCAGCATGACTCGATGCGGGCCGCGACGTTGACGGCATCACCGACCGCCGAATAGTTGAAGCGTGTCTTGGCTCCCATATTGCCGACGCAGGCAAGACCGGTATGGATGCCGATGCCGATCCCGACCTGTTGTCCGGGTCCGAAGCCGAAGGCGTCGCCGGCGTTCAATTCGGCGAGCGTCTCGCGCATGGCAAGCGCTGCGCGGACAGCCTTGGTTTCATGATCGGTCACATCGACGGGCGCATTCCAGAACGCCATGATCGAGTCTCCGATGAACTTGTCGAGTGTGCCCTCATTGGCCACCACATGGCGGCTCAGCGCATCGAGCAGCGTATTCAGGAAGGCAACGACGTCGGTCGGCGCCAGCCGCTCGCTGATCTCGGTGAAATTCCGGACATCGACGAACATGACCGTCAGTTCGCGATCATCGCCGCCGAGGCGCAGGGCATCGCGGGTGTGCTCGATACGATGGAGCAGCGATGGCGAAAGATAATGCCCGAAGGCGCGCCGCACCGCCCGCCGCTCCCGGTCGATCACCAGGATCCGGAAGGACGTCGCGGCAAAATGAATGATCGATCCGCTGACGATCGGCGCCAGCGGATCGAAAAGAAGCCCGGCATAGAGAAAGGAGAGCCAGGAGGCCACGAGTGCCAGTGCCGTAATCAACAGGCCGCAGATCAGCGCGACGGCAGGGCTGACGAAGGTCGTCACCACGACGAGCAGGCATCCGAGCACGGCAATCGTCAGGATTTCCAGTCCGTCCGCCCAGTCGGGCCGTGACAGGAAATGGCCGGAAAGCATCTGCTCGACCGCCTGGGCATGCAGCGAAACGCCGGGCACGTTCTCGCCGAGCGCCGTGACGCGGATGTCCTGCAGGCCGGCCGCCGAAGTGCCGACAAAGACGATGCTGCCGTCGATGGCGGCCGCGACTTCGGGAGAGGCGCCTTCGGCCGCAAGCACCTGCCGGGCGGATATGTACCGCTCGGCCCGGTCGGGGCTGACATAGAGCCAGAGTTCGCCCGCCGCCGTCAGCGGCACGACGAAATCGCCGATCTTCGCCGATGTCATGATGCCGGCGCGATCGGGCGCGCCCGACAGAACATAGGTCGACGCCCCCTGCGCGACGCGCAGCGCCTCGATGGCGAGATTGGGATAGAGCTGTTGGCCGTCGGTCAAAAACAGCGGAACCGCCCGCACCACCGGCGAGGGATTGCCGGGATTGAGGCTGATATGGCCGAGCCCGGCCGCATTCGCCTCCAATTGCGGCCTGAGCGGCGTCGAGGCGCCGAGATAGGGGGGAGCCGAGACAGGGCTTTCGCCCGTGAAGGCGAAACCCGCTTTGACAGGCGGCCGATAACTGCCCTCATTGGAAAGGCCAAAGCCGAGCACGACGGGCTTCTCGGCAATCGACCGGGCGAATATCTCGTCATTGTCAGGCAGCTTCTCGGCAAGTGACGGATCGACGCCTGCGGCCTCGCGCACGACATTGCGCGGCGACAGCCGGTCCGGCTCCGAGAACAGGATATCGAAGGCGATGGCGGAAGCGCCCATTTGAGAAAGCCGGTCCACCAACAGGGCGAGCCGGTCCCGCGGCCAGGGCCATTGTCCGAATTCGCGCAACGAGGCCTCGTCGATATCGATGACTCGGACTGGCATCGGCTCGAAGGTCCTTGGAACCAACCGCTGATATTCGTCGAAGGTCACACCGCGGATCAGCTTGAAAATCCCGGGATCTTCCGCCCGCAGGATCGTGAGCAGCGCCACGATCACCAGGCCGATAACGACACCGAATTGCTGGACTCGCGTCATGATCTCACCGGGTGTCCCCTCCACGGCCCGCAGAGTGGCCCGCACCGGCCTGCAGGCTACGCCGCTTTCGCTCCAAACGCCATTCGGACATGCCGTGGCGGTCCTCTCTTTCAATGGGCCGCGCTACACATCCGGGTTAGACCGGCTTTTGGCTATATGCAGGGCTTCGATCTTGCCGGGCAGCCGGCGAAATGTTCTTGTAGCAGTCGAAAATCGAATGCCTTCCAGAGAAGAACGAGGGGTCGCCGTGATTTCCGAAACCGCCGCGCGCCGGAGCGGCTATTGGCTGATTGTCGTCGTGCTGGCAATGCTCGCGGGATTGCCGCTGGCCGTTTGGCTCGATATCAGCGATCTCTCGGGAAATACCTTGCGGCGTCAGGCGCGCGACATGAGTTCGCTGATATCGAGCATCCGCGCCTATTATTCCGCCAACGTCGTGGGCCGTGTTCTCGCTGCCCACGCCAGCGGTGCGACCGACGGCACGACCGTCTCGCACAACTACGCCAATATACCAGGCGCCATTCCGCTGCCGGCGACGCTTTCCCTGGAACTCGGCGACGTCATCAAGGAGCAGCAGGCCAATATCACCTACCGATTCGTCTCCGACCTGCCGTTCAAGAGCCGCGCCTCCCACGAACTCGACGAATTCGAGAACAAGGCTCTCGCCGCGCTGCGCGCCAATCCGCAGCAAACTCTGAACGATCTCACCCGTGTCGGCCTGACCGACACCTTGCGGTTCATCACCCCCGTCGTCATGGGCCAGGCCTGCGTGGCCTGCCACAATAGCCATCCGGAAAGCCCGAAGACCGATTGGAAAGTCGGCGATGTGCGCGGCATCCAGGAAGTCATCATCCGGCAGCCCTATGCCAGCAACGTCTTCGCCTTCAAATACCTGCTCTGCTATTTTCTGTTCGTCGCCGTCATCGGCATCAGCTTTATTCTGCTGCAGCGGCAGCAGGCGAGCGCGATCCATAGTGCCAACCAGGATCTGGAAGCGGCGAACGAGTTCCTCGCCAGCGTTTCCCTGAAGATCTCGCGCTATCTCTCGCCGCAGATCTACAAGAGCATCTTCTCCGGGCAGAAGGATGTGGTGGTCCATACCGAGCGCAAGCGCCTGACGATTTTCTTCTCCGACATCAAGGATTTCACCGCCACCACCGAGCGGCTGCAGCCGGAAGCGCTGACGGAGATGCTCAACGAATATCTGACGGAGATGTCGAACATTGCCCTGGAACATGGCGGCACGGTGGACAAGTTCATCGGCGACGCGATGCTGGTGTTTTTCGGCGACCCGGAAACCAAAGGTCCGGAAGAGGATGCCAAAGCCTGTCTGCGCATGGCCGTCGACATGCAGCGCCGTCTCGGCGAACTCAAGGACAGATGGCGCAGAAACGGCACCGAAGAGCCTTTCGTCGTCCGAATGGGCATCAACAGCGGTTATTGCAATGTCGGCAATTTCGGCAGCAGCGACCGAATGGACTATACGATCATCGGGGCGGAGGCCAATCTCGCAGCCCGGCTGCAATCGATCGCCCAGGGCGGACAAATCGTCATCAGCTACGAAACCTATGCGCTGGTCACCGAAATCGTCGACGCGCACCCGCTGCCGCCGATCACGATGAAGGGCATACAGCGCGAGATCGTGCCCTATGCGGTGGATGGGCTGACGCTAGGGGCCGACCATAAGAGCCGCGTGCTCAGCGAACACTTGTCGGGCCTCGACCTGCATCTCGATATGAGCCGGCTGGAGCCGGCCGATCGCCTCCGGGTCAGAACGGCTCTCAAGGAGGCGATCGCAGCGCTGGACGAAACCGCGGCCGAGACAGCCGGATCGTGACCGGATAGGGTCAATCGCGATTTTTCCACCCGCTTCCCATATCCATCTGGACTTCCTATAGCCGATCTGCTATCTCGCATCACCAATCGCAAGGCTGCGGCCGCGCGAACGTTATATTTTTGCCCACTGGCGCTGCGCCGCCGCAGGCATCACCAACCAAAGGAACGTGATTCTCGTGCAGGTACTTGTCCGCGATAACAATGTCGATCAGGCTCTCCGCGCTCTCAAGAAGAAGATGCAGCGCGAAGGCATTTTCCGCGAAATGAAGATGCGCGACTACTACGAGAAGCCGTCGCAGAAGCGTGCACGCGAAAAGGCCGAGGCTGTTCGCCGCGTTCGCAAGCTGGCCCGCAAGCGCGCCCAGCGCGAAGGTCTGGTCGCACGCTGAGCGTTGCCGTCGTTTTTTCGACGTTTTCAGATGCATTGTGGCGGGGGCGATGGGTTCGCCACCGCCTTTTTTAGTTTGCCGCTGAAGATCGCATATCCCGGTATCGGATATGCCGCATGGGGAAAGCGAGCCCGAATGGCTGTCAACACCTTCAATCCGTCCCGCGCCTGGCGCCTGCAGAAAACCGCATTCCTGCCCGCTTTGGCGATGGCCGCAATGTTCGGCCTTGCCGGCTGTGAGACGACAAACACCACGGATGCCGTGATCCGCATCGACAAGGCGCAGGGTTCGGAAGAAAATATCGCCTCGCTAACGGCTGTCATCAACGCCAATCCCAAGGACCCCGAAGGCTACAACGTCCGCGGTTCCGCCTATGGCCGCGGCGGCCAGTTCCGCCAGGCGCTGAACGATTTCAACACTGCATTGCAGATCAATCCTCGGTTCTTCCAGGCCTATGCCAACCGCGCCCTGGTCTATCGCAATATGGGCCAGCAGGCCCAGGCGATCAGCGATTACAATGCCGCTCTGCAAATCAATCCGAGCTACGACGTCGCCTATATCGGCCGCGGCAACGTCTATCGCATGGCCGGCCAGGACGACCAGGCCTTCAACGATTTCGACAAGGCGATACAGCTCGGCACCACCGATGGCCGCGCCTATCACAATCGTGGCCTGATCTACCAGAAGCGCAATCAGCAGGACAAGGCGATCGACGATTTCTCGAAGGCGATCTCGCTCGCGCCGAATTCGCCCGAGCCCTATAATGGCCGCGGCATTTCCTATATCGCGCTGAACGACAACGACAACGCCTTTGCCGACTTCAACCATGCGATCGAACTCAACGGCAACGTCGCCGAATCCTGGGCCAACCAGGCGCTGGTTTACGAGCGGCGGGGCGACAAGGCGAAGGCCGCCCGGTCCTATCGCCATGCCGTCGGCCTTGATCCCAAGTACCAGCCGGCCCGCGATGGCCTCACCCGCGTCGGCGCCTCAGCCGGCTAAGGACGCGAGACGGGCGGCCGAAATATCGGCCGCCGCACGGGCCTCGAAACGACAGACCGAAAACCTGCCTTCGGCCTCGATGACATATCATAGTATGTTGCAACCTGCTCCTGCTCCACCTAACATGGCGCTGCTTCGATAGCCTGCTATCGGGCGTTCGAACCATGTT
Organism: Rhizobium sp. N324; assembly: GCF_001664485.1. Classification (NCBI taxonomy): domain Bacteria; kingdom Pseudomonadati; phylum Pseudomonadota; class Alphaproteobacteria; order Hyphomicrobiales; family Rhizobiaceae; genus Rhizobium; species Rhizobium sp. N324. Next base: position 4,036,477 of record NZ_CP013630.1, read on the forward strand.
GAGGGCGGCTTGCGAGAGATGCGGATCTTTGCTTTCCTGACCGCTCGCGAAAACCGTTGCCCGCTGCATGCGATGTGGCGCAATAAATGAAAATCGTCGCACTGTTCTTTCCCAAGGCCTCGATCGGCACCTATCTCGTCGCCATGGCGGTGGCGATCGCACTGCCGATCTTCGCTTTCGTAACCCTGCTGCTGCTGCAGCTTGAGGACAATCAGCGCTCGACGCTGAGGCGCGAGACGGCCCAGGATGCGGTCGCCCTGTCGCGCATCATCGACCGCCAGCTTCAGGACATGGCAACGACGCTGCGGCTGCTTTCGAGTTCGCCGGAACTCGAAGACGGCAATCTCGCCGCCTTTCACCAGCGCACGGAAACCGCCCTCAGAGACAATTCGCTGTTCGTCATCGCCGTCGACCGCATGGGTCAGCAACTCTTGAATACGCGCCGGGCGTTCGGCACCCCGCTCGGCGAGATAGCGAATATCCCGGCCCTCCAGGAAGTCATGACCACCGGTCGCATCGAGGCCTCCGACGTCTTTCGCGGCCGCACCAGCGGCGACTGGGTCTACAACGTTACCCTGCCGCGGAAGAACGATCCGGTCGCAGCCCTGATCATTACGCAGGACGCCAAGGATCTCGGCAAGCTGGTGACCACCGAGGGCCTTGCTCCTGGCTGGTCGGCCGCCGTCATCGATCAGAGCGGCCATGTAGTTGCCGCCACCGGCCCCGCCAATCTGGAACCCGGCACGCCCTTCGATCCACGCATCCTGCCGGCGTTCACCGCTTCGCGCGGTGTCTTCCAGGACGAGACGATCCTGCCGCACATGCTGCTCGGTTATTCCAGAATTCCCGGTTGGTCGTGGAAAACAGTGATCTGGGGACCGATCGCCCAGGCATCGATCCTCAGCACCTGGCGTTTCCTCATCATCGGCGGCGTCGCCCTGGTGCTCGTCGCCGTGCTCGGCGCCTATGCCGTGGCGAGGCAGGTTCGCACCACCATCCGCGATATCGCCGAAATGGCCAACCGCATGGGCGAAGGCCATATCGTCTCGCCGGTCGAGACCAGTGTCATCGAGGCAAACCAGGTGGCGATCGCCCTTTCGAATGCCTCCTTCGATCGCAGCCAGACCGAAGACCGGCTGCGCTTCGTCATGCACGAACTCGTCCACCGCACCAAAAACCTTCTGACGCTGGCCCAGGCCATGATGCGCCAGCTCGCCAAACAGGCCGATAGCGTCGAGACCTTCCAGGCCGCCGTCGCCGACCGCCTCGAAGGGCTGGTGCGGTCGATCGAACTTCTGACCAGCGAGCAATGGGGAGGCGTATCGCTGCGGCGGGTTGTCGACATCCACCTGCAGGCCTTCCCGCAATCGCGTGAACAGATCGAAATCACAGGCAAAGATTTCGTTCTGAAGCCGGATGCGGTGCAGAACCTCGGCCTTGCCTTGCATGAACTCGCCACCAATTCGGTGAAATATGGTGCGCTCTCCGTCCCGCAAGGCCGTGTCCGCTTCGAATGGCACGATGTCAGGGAGGAGGACAAGCCGGATGCCCTGCTCCGCTTCACCTGGGAGGAGCGCGGCGGCCCGCCTGTGGTAGAACCGACCCGCTCCGGCTTCGGCACAACAGTCATCAAGGCCCATGCCGCCTCCGCCTTCCGCGGCACGGTGCAGGTCGATTTCCGGCCCGAGGGACTGCTGTGGGTGCTCACGGCCCAGCGCGCCACGCTAGAGCGGGAATAACTCCCGGAACAATCGCCACCTCTACCCGTTTCGAACAGGTCGTTCCCAAGGAGAAAGACCATGTTCAAGCAAACGATGATCGCAGCCGCAGCTCTGGCAGCCGCTGCCTGGGCAAATCCGGCCGGCGCGGAAAGCTATGTCACGCTCGGCCGCCTGGTCTGCGGATCGGATGGCGGCCAGGGTCTGATCATCACTTCGCAGAAGAACCTGATCTGCACCTATACGCCGGCATCAGGCGGTGCCAAGGCCGTGTATGCCGGTAAAATCGAGAAGTTCGGCCTCGACATCGGCCAGACCGGCAAGAGCGTGATGATCTGGCAGGTGCTGGCAAAAACCGGCACGGATATGCCGCAATTCGCGCTGGCCGGCGAATATTACGGCGTCGGGGCGGATGCGAGCATCGGTGCCGGCGCCGGCGCCAAGGTGATCGCCGGCGGCACCAACAAAGCATTCATGCTGCAGCCGCTGAATGTCCAGGCCCAGGAGGGGTTGAACCTCGCCATCGGGGTCGAGAAGATGACGCTCGTGCCGGGCGAGGTCTGACGGCACGGAACGACGTCAATCGAACAGCCGCCCGGGGGCGGCTGTATCGGCGTCATCCATGCGTGATCGCCTTGTTGATATCCTCGGTCATTTTCTTCGCGTCGCCGAGCAGCATCATCGTACCATCCTTGTAGAACAGCGTATTGTCGATGCCGGCATAACCCGAGCCGAGCGAGCGTTTGACGAACAGGCAGGTCTTGGCCCGGTCGACGTCGAGGATCGGCATGCCGTAGATCGGCGAGGTCTTGTCGTCGCGCGCCGCCGGATTGGTGACGTCGTTGGCGCCGATGACATAGGCGACATCGGCCTGGGCAAATTCCGAATTGATATCCTCGAGTTCGAAGACCTCGTCATAGGGAACATTGGCTTCGGCGAGCAGCACATTCATGTGGCCAGGCATGCGCCCGGCGACCGGGTGAATCGCATATTTCACCTCGACGCCGTTCTTCTTCAGATTGTCGGCGAGTTCGCGCAACGCATGCTGGGCCTGGGCGACCGCCATGCCGTATCCCGGCACGATGATGACCTTCGATGCATTGGCCATCAGATAGGCTGCATCCTCGGCCGAACCGAGCTTGACGGTCTTGTCTGAAGTGTCGGGCCCGCCGGATGCCGTCTCGCCGCCGAAACCGCCGAGGATGACGGAGACGAAGGAACGGTTCATGCCCTTGCACATGATGTAGGAAAGAATGGCGCCGGAAGAACCGACAAGCGCGCCGGTGATGATCAGCGCCAGATTGCCGAGTGTGAAGCCGATGCCGGCCGCAGCCCATCCGGAATAGGAATTCAGCATCGAGACGACGACCGGCATATCGGCGCCGCCGATCGGCACGATCAAGAGAACGCCGAGCGCCAGCGACAGCGCCACGACGGCCCAGAAGTCGAAATGGCTTTCGGTGGCGGCAAGCCCGATGATGAACAACACGATCAGCACCAGCAGGGTCGCATTGATCACATGCCGATAAGGCAGCAGGATCGGCTTGCCGGACATGCGCCCGTCGAGCTTCAGGAAGGCGATAATCGAGCCGGTGAAGGTCAGCGCTCCGATCGCCACGCCGAGGGCCATCTCGACGCGCGCCTCGGTGTGGATGTGGCCGATCTCGCCGATGCCGAAGGAGGCGGGGGTATAGAGCGCCGAGGCCGCCACCAAGACGGCGGCAAGGCCGACCAGCGAATGGAAACCGGCGACGAGCTGCGGCATCGAGGTCATGGCGATGGTGCGGGCGACATAGGCGCCGACGCTGCCGCCGATGGCAAGGCCGAGGATGATCAGCACGAAGCCACCGAAATTCGGCGTCGCCAGCACCAGCGTCGTCAGGATGGCGATGCCCATGCCGATCATGCCGTAGAGATTGCCCCTACGGCTGGTGGCCGGATGCGAGAGACCCCGCAGTGCCAGGATGAAGAGAACGCCGGAGACGAGGTAGAGGAAGGCTGCGATATTGGTCATCGGTTCCTCACCGGTCCTTCTTGCGGTACATCGAGAGCATCCGCTGCGTCACCAGGAATCCGCCGAAAATGTTCACCGAGACGAGCACGAGCGCCACGAAGCCGAAGCCGGTCGCAAGCCCGCTTGTCGAGATGCCGACCGCCAGAAGCGCGCCGACGACGATGACGGAGGAGATCGCATTGGTGACGGCCATCAGCGGCGTATGCAACGCCGGCGTCACCGACCACACGACGTAATAACCGACGAAGATCGACAAGACGAAGATCGCCAGCTGGAAGACGAAGGGATCGATCGCCCCGCCAGTCGCAGCACTGGCCGCCTCAGGTGCATGGGCCGCCGCGGTGACAACGGCGGTCACCGCCTGGTCGAGCTGCTCCAGCGCTCTGTCCATTGCTTCACTGGCCATCACAGATCTCCCTTCTTCGCGCCGCCGAAGGCGGGATGAACCACGTCGCCGGCGTAGGTCAGCATCGTCGCTTTGACGAGCTCGTCGTCGAGGTTGACGACGACGCTTCGGCTTTCCTTGTTGACCATGGTCTCCAGGAAGGTGACGAGGTTCTTGGCGTAGAGCGCCGAAGCGCTGGCCGCGACCCGGCCCGGCATATTGGCGAAACCGATCACCTTGACGCCGTCGACATCGGCGATCTCGCCGGCGACGACGCCCTCGATATTGCCGCCGCGCTCGACGGCGAGGTCGACGGCGACCGCGCCAGGCTTCATCGCCGCGAGCATGGTGCGCGAAACAAGCCGCGGCGCCGCGCGGCCGGGGATCAGCGCTGTGGTGATGACAATATCCTGCTTGGCGATATGCTCGGCCACGAGTGCGGCCTGCTTTGCCTGATAGTCGGCGGACATTTCCTTGGCATAGCCGCCGGCCGTTTCCGCCGCCTTGAACTCCTCGTCCTCGACGGCGATGAACTTGGCCCCGAGCGAGGCGACCTGCTCCTTGGCGGCCGGGCGCACGTCGGTGGCCGAGACCGCAGCACCCAAGCGCCGCGCCGTCGCAATCGCCTGAAGACCGGCGACGCCGGCACCCATGACGAAGACCTTGGCGGCCGGCACGGTGCCGGCAGCCGTCATCATCATCGGCATGGCGCGGTCATAGATCGCAGCCGCCTCGATGACCGCCTGATAGCCGGCGAGATTGGCCTGGGACGACAGCACGTCCATCGATTGTGCACGGGTAATGCGCGGCATCAGCTCCATGGCGAAAGCCGAAAGGCCGGCGCTTGCCAGAGCCGCGATCGCTTCGTCATTGCCGTAGGGATCCATGATGGCGATGACGACGGCGCCGCTTTTATAGCCTGAAACTTCCTGTTCGCTCGGGCGGCGCACCTTCAGCACCACATCGGCGGAGCCGGCATCGGCAAAACTGCCGATCCTGGCGCCCGCCGCCTCGAACTCTGCGTCCGGAACGCGCGACGCAGCACCGGCACCGGCTTCGACGACGACATCGAAGCCGAAGCTTTTCATCTTTTTCACGGTCTCGGCGGAGGCCGCGACACGCGTCTCCTCGCCCGCAATTTCCCTTGCAACGAAAACGATATTGCCCAACTGCCCCCTCCTCCGGGTCAGCCAGACCGCCGCAGGCTTCCCTGCGCAGGCCAAGCACCTAAAGCATGTCGCGCAAAACTGTCCGGCGGTTCTGCGATAACGATATGCGAGAAAATAAAGACCTGAAGCGCGAGCAGCGAATCGGAACGATCGCGACGCGCTTCAGTCACAAGCTTCGGCGAAGCCTTCCCTTTGCCGCGATCAGCGGACCAGGAAGACGCCGGCAGCGAGAAGAATGATGAAGACGAAGAGGCCGCCGAGAAGGCCGGCGCCGCCGAAGAAACCTGCGGTCATCGCAAGCAGCAGGACGATGAGAAGCATCGAGCCGTATTTCGTGGCGGTAATGAACATGTCGTAGGTCTTTTCATGTTCCTTGTAATCCATCGGCGCGCCGGTCTCGACCGGTCCGGTATGATGTTCGGCCATAAATATCGTCTCCTGAAATGCCTCTGCGCTGCCTGATTCCCTCGCTGGCGAGGGAAGTCCCTGCCTGCAGGAATTACACAATGACAGGCGAAAGCGCAATGCATGAGAATGCCGCAGCGACGCGCGGAAATGTGCAGCGATTCCTCGCAACGACATGCTATCTATCCGGGCGAAAACACGAGGGGCGACGACGTGATTGTCATCGCCCCTCATTGTTTTCACTCAAATCTCTCCGCGAGAGAACAGAAATCAGAGCGGCAGGTCGGTGCCGAGTTCGCCCTGCGGCACGAAGCGCGCCGTCGGAATGATGGTGAGCGGCGGCAAGGTGTCGTTGGGATTGCGCGAAAACATCATGCGCTGCTCGCTGGCGCTGGAGATGAAGAAGGGATAACGCGTCAACAGCTTGCGCCCGACCTCGATCACGTTCGTCGCCATCAGCGTCATGTCGATCCCGTAATTCTTCGCCAGCCGGCCGGGCACGACCGTGTCGGCATAGAAGACCCGCTTGTAGAAGGCCGCATGCGGCGGCCGAACGAACTGCAGAACCCGGTCCGCACGGAAATACGCCGCCGCGACGATGGTCGGCCGCAGCGTCAGATAGGGAACCCAGGGCAGATCGGCGGTGAGTTCGGGGTCGGCCGCGAAACGCGCCGGATCGATCAGCGTCAGCCCCGCATCCAGAAGCTCATCCATCGCCTCGGGAAAGGCGCCGCCTGATTGGCTGAGGCGGTGCTCCGGTGTGACATAATGAACCCGGATGGTGCTGACCAATTCCCCATAATAATACAGGCCGAAAATATAGGCGTGGCCGTCGAAATCGCTGTCGTCAAGCAGCCCCTTCGGAGCGAGCGCGAGCACGTCGTGGGCCTTGTAGGCCTTGTAGCGCAGGCGTTCTACCTGCTCCATGTCTTCGCTGCTTTCGACGCGGCGATACTCGACATGGTCCAAAACTTCCAAAATTTTCGCGCTGAAATCGCTACGCTTGAACAGTGTCTCTGACATTTTCCCGATCCGCTCGTTAACGGATCATTAATCATATGCCGACGAGATTTAGGCAAGGAAATCCGATAATTCGGGCCGTTTATAAAGTATTAAGGTTAACGGTGCGGAGAATTGTCAGTGCAAAAGCGGCCGATGCGGATCGCTTAGGCGACCTTGCTGCGCCGACGCTGAACGGGGCGGCGGCCGATACCCTGCTGCAACAGCGGGATATTCTGGGAAGGCACGGGCTGCGAGAAAACATAGCCCTGTACGAGGTCGGTGCTGCGATGTTTGTTGAGCAGGGCGAGCTGCTCTTCGGTCTCGACGCCCTCGATGACGATCTTCAGCCCCAGTTCGCGGGCGAGATGGACCGTGCCGCGCAGGAGTTTGAGGCGGCGGGTATCCTCGACGATATTGCGGACGAAGGAGCGATCGATCTTGACGATATCGAGCGGCAGCGTATCGAGATAGCTCAGGCTGGAGAAGCCGGTCCCGAAATCGTCGATGGCGATGGTGATGCCGCGGGCCCGGAGTTCAGCCAGGATGGCGCGCACGGCCGCCGGCTCGTCGATCAGGCAGCTTTCCGTGACTTCGAGATGCAGCCGCGCCGCGTCGAGGCCGGAATGGGCAAGCGCATCGGCGACCACCTGAAGAATGTCGGCATCCCTGAGATCGCGCGCCGAGAGGTTGACCGAGACGGCGATATGATCCGGCCAGTTCATGCATTCGCTGCAGGCCTTGAACAGGACGAAGCGGGTGATGTCGGAGATGATGCCCATATCCTCGGCGAGCCGGATGAAGACATCGGGCGGGATCGAGCCCTTCTCGGGATGCACCCAGCGCGCCAAGGCCTCGGCGCATTCGATCCGCGAACCGTCGGCCCGGAACATCGGCTGGAAAACCAGATGCAGCGCCTGCGCCGAAACCGCCTCGCGCAGATCCGCCTTCAGCTTCTGCTGCTCGATGTAGCGGCCGTCCATTTCCCGCTCAAAGCCGGAGATGCCGCCCTTGAAGCGGGACTTGCTTTCGAACAGCGCCAAATCCGCCTTGACGCTCCATTCGTCCATGGCGAAGGCGGTGCTTTCGAGGATGGCATAACCGGCACTGAGCGAAACGAGGAAGGTCAGCTCATCGACCTCGTAGTGGCCCTGGATCGCCGCATGCACGCGGCGGATCTCGATGTCGAGTAAGCCCGGCTCTTTCGCATGCGGGAAGAACAGGATGAACTGGTCGCCCATCAGCCGGCCGAGAATGGCGTTGCCGGAGGCCTGCTTGATGCGGGCGGCGATAGCACAGAGCAGATGATCGCCGGTGACATGGCCGCGCATGTCGTTGACATGTTTGAATTCATCGATATCGAGAACCATGAAGCCGAGCGGCCCGGACTTTCTCGGATGTTTGGCGAGATACTCCTGCACCAGTTGCCCGAAATATTGCCGGTTCGGCAGGCCGGTGAGCGCATCGAAGCGGACCATGTGCATGATCTTCTGCTCCGCCTTCACCCGGCTCGACACGTCCTCAAAGATCAGCACGGCGCCGCCGTCGGCCCTTCGGCTGGCGGAGAATTCCAGCGACAGCCCTTCGGGAAAATGAATGAGCGTGCGCGACAGATTGCCTTCGGCGACCTGTGTGAGCTGGCGCAGGATGAGCTCCGGCTGCGAAGCGTCCATGAAGCTGTAGCGCGCGCCGTAGCGCAGCACGGCGCCGAGATCGCGGTCCTTCAGCCGCTCCGGCGCGCCGATCTTCAGAAGCTCGCAGGCCTTGCGATTGACGACCTGGATCCGGTTTTCGGCATCGACCATGACCAGGCCATGCGGCATGTTGTTGAGCGCCGTATCGAAGCGGTCGGCGATGATGGTGATTTCCCGGCGCGCGATGACATTCTCATAAAGGAACTCGCGCACGCCGTTCGCCATGGCCCGCGTCGTCAGCCAGAAGGGAATGAGGAAGATCGACAGCAGACCACGATAGAAATCCAGTGCCATCAGGCTGCAGACGATCATCGGCAGACAGCAGGAGAAGGTCTGCAGGTCGACCGCAAGCCGCGAACCGTAATTGCGGCCGACGACGGAAACCATGGTCGCCATGGTCACGGCAATGCAGGCAAGTTCGGCAAAGGAATCGTGCACGACGAAGATGGCGTAGCCGCTGGCAAGGCCAAGCAGGGCGGTGGTGCAGGCCGCACCGGCGACCAGTATCCGCTCCCAACGCTCGATTCCGTCGTGCGACAGGCTCTCCTTGTCGACACCATCGAACTGCCGGAAGATGACCATGCGAATGCAGAAGACCAGGAGGAAAGCGGCGGCCAGCAGGATGTAGACGAAGGACAGGGTCTTGGCGGCGACGGCAAGGCAGGTTGCGACATGCACGATCACGCCGGCAAGAAGCGTCATGCGGTTCCCGGAAAGGGAGCTCACAAACGACAGATACACATCTAAAGGGACCCTGTTCGGGTTATCTGGCTTCATCCACACTTTCCCTGTGCGCGGGAATTCTAAGCCGAACCCTTTAAAAATTGATTTCAATGGAATCAAACATTTGGTCAAATTTTCTAAAACCAGAGGATGAACCGCACAGCTTACACGCGTTAATGCAGCCTCCTGGCGAGATTATTGAAATTTTTTATCCACGCCAGGGTTGTCGAATTATTACATGGTCACACGGCCCGGTCGGCGCATCTAAGACTATACTCCAAGCCGAGGCATTTATCCTTCCAATTTCGAAGGCCGTGGTCTACATCGATTGCAAGAGGGAAAGCTGCCGGAAAAACGGCAGGGCAAGAACAAGGGAAACGAATGTCGGGACTTCTGGCGGCAAGCCGGCTGATCGATTCGGTCAGTCGGATCATGGGCAAACTTTCCGAATATATGGTGCTGTTCTGCTGTCTGATCAGCGCCGGAAACGCCATCGTCCGCTACGCCTTCAATTACAGTTCGAACGGCTGGCTTGAGATCCAATGGTATCTCTTCGCCTTCGTCGTCATGCTCGGCGCCTCGCATGCGCTGCGCAACAACGAACATGTCCGCGTCGACCTAATCTATGGTGCGGTGTCCGACAAGGCGAAGATCTGGATCGACATCGTCGGTCTCATCCTGTTCCTCATCCCGGTCTGCGTCTTCCTCACCTGGCTCTGCTGGCCCTTCTTCACGCTGTCCTACCAGCAGGGGGAAATATCGGGCAATGCCGGCGGGCTGATCCGCTGGCCCGTCAAGCTGGTCCTCGTCGCCGGCTTCGGACTGTTGTCTCTCCAGGGGCTGTCCGAGCTGATCAAGCGGATTGCCGCCCTCACCGGCCATATCAGCATCGACACGACATACGAAAAGCCGCTGCAATAGCGCCTCGGGAGGAACGGATTTGTTTGATTTCGGTATCATTCCGCCGGCGATGTTCCTGGGCATGGTCATCTTCATGCTCTACGGCTTTCCGGTCGCCTTTTCGCTCGCCGCCGTCGGCCTGTTTTTCGGCATTATCGGCATCGTCACCGGCCATTTCGGCGAAGTCTTCCTGCAGGCGCTGCCGCTGCGTTTCTTCGGCATCCTTTCCAACGACCTGCTGCTCGCCATCCCCTTCTTCACCTTCATGGGCGCGGTGCTGGAGCGCTGCGGGCTGGCCGAGGATCTGCTCGAAGGCACCGGCAAACTCTTCGGCGGCATACCGGGCGGCCTTGCCTATGCCGTCATCCTCGTCGGTGCGGTGCTCGGCGCCATCACCGGCACGGTCGCCGCCTCCGTCATCACCATGGGCGTGATCTCGCTGCCGATCATGCTGCGCTACGGTTACAACCCGCGCCTTGCGACCGGCGTCATCGCCGCCTCGGGCACCATCACCCAGGTGATCCCGCCCTCGCTCGTGCTCGTCGTTCTCGCCGACCAGCTCGGCAGGTCGGTCGGCGACATGTATCTCGGCGCGATCGGCCCCTCGATCCTGCAGGTGTCGATCTTCGTGCTCTTCATCCTGGTGATGTCGATCATCCGGCCGAAATCGATGCCGCCGCTGCCGAAGGAAGTGCGCGGCGACTTCAACTGGGCGCTGCTCGCCAAAGTGCTGATGGGCATGGTGCCCTCGATCGTGCTGATCTTCCTGGTGCTCGGCACGATCTTCATGGGCCTTGCGACGCCGACGGAAGCTGGGGCGCTGGGCGTCGTCGGCGCCATGGGCCTCGCTGCCATGAATCGCCGCCTCACCTGGCCGCTGATCCGCCAGGCAATGACATCGACCACCCACATCACCTCCATGGTGGTGATGATCCTGATCGGCTCCACCTGTTTCAGCCTGGTCTTCCAGGGTATGGACGGCTCGCGCTGGATCGAGCACATGCTGTCGGGCCTTCCCGGCGGCCCGGTCGGCTTCCTGATCTTCGTCAACCTCTTCATCTTCGTGCTCGCCTTCTTCCTCGATTTCTTCGAGATCGCTTTCATCGTCATCCCGATGCTTGCCCCCGTCGCCTCCCATCTCGGCATCGACCTGATCTGGTTCGGCGTGCTGATCTGCGTCAACATGCAGACGAGCTTCATGCATCCGCCCTTCGGCTTCGCGCTGTTCTACCTGCGCTCGATCGCCGGCAAGGACGTCAAGACCTCGGATATCTACATGGGCGCCCTGCCCTGGGTCGGCATGCAGTTGATCCTGGTGGCGATCGTGATCTTCTGGCCGCAATCGGTGACCTATTGGCTGGCTCACGGCCCGAAGGTCGACCCGAACTCGATCAAGATCGAGGTCCCGGGCTTCGGTGGCCAGCTCGGCCTGCCGCCGCTGGGCGGCGGTGGCAACGGCGCGCCGCAGATCCCCGGCCTGACCCTGCCGCCACTCGGCCTGCCCGGAGCGCCGCCGCCGCCCGCCAAATAACTCGCCAAATAACCGGCCAAAACAAAACCCCGGATCAAGCGCTCCGGGGTTTTGTCATGCGTTGATGTCATGCGTCGATGGAAGCCCTCAGAGCTTTCCGGCCCGCTGCTGGATCATCATGAACGTATCGAAAGTGTATTCCGAAAGCTGCATCCAGAGATAGGCGTCCCGCTTGAAGGCGGTCTGGTCGTCGTAGATCTTCTTGAAATACTGGTTAGTGCCCGAGATTTCGCTGTAGATGCCGGTCGCTGCCTGGAAGCAGGCTTCCATGATCTCCTGGCTGAACGGGCGCAGCGTCGCACCTTCCGCAACGAGCTGCTTCAGCGCCGTCGGGTTTTTCGAGTCGTACTTTGCCAACATGTTGGTGTTGGCGAAGGCGCAGGCATCGGTCAGCGCTGCCTGATAGTGCTTCGGCAGGTTGCTCCATTTCTCAAGGTTGAAGAAACCATGCACCGTCGGGCCGCCTTCCCACCAACCGGGATAGTAGTAGTACTTGGCCACCTTGTGGAAGCCGAGCTTCAGATCGTCATAGGGCCCGACGAACTCAGCCGCATCGATCGTGCCTTTCTCCAGCGCCGGATAGATGTCGCCGCCGGCGATCTGCTGCGGGATGACGCCGACCTTCTCCATGACGCGGCCGGCAAGGCCGGCAATGCGCATCTTGACGCCCTTGAGGTCGTCGAGCGTATTGATTTCCTTGCGGAACCAGCCGCCCATCTGCGCGCCGGTATTGCCCGCGGGCAGCGCATACATGCCCTGTGTGGCATAAAATTCATTCATCAGCTTATTGCCGTTGCCCTCGTAATACCAGGCATTGGTCAGGCGGCTGTTCAGGCCGAACGGAATGGCCGTTCCGATAGCATAGGTCGGGTCCTTGCCGACGAAATAATAGGAGGTGGTATGGGCTGCCTCGACCGTGCCGGCGGCGACCGCATCGACGGCCTGCAGGCCGGGCACGATTTCACCGGCCGCAAAAGGCTGGATCGTGAAATTGCCGTCTGTCGCCGCGGCGACATGCTTGGCGATATCCTCGGCACCGCCATAGATCGTATCCAAGCTCTTCGGAAACGACGACGTCATGCGCCACGCGATCTTCGGATTCTCCTGCGCGATCGCAGGCGCTGCCAATGCCGTTGCGGCGACCGCACCGGCGCTGGCGGTTCCCGCCTTCTTGAAAAACGAACGACGATCCATCAAAAACCTCCCGTATGGATGGCACTGCGCGGCCAATCTTCACCCCACCCGCAGCCGGCGCAAACCTAAGCATGGCGGGGGCCGCGATTCAAGCTTTAGTCTATTAGCCTTTGGCATCAGGACGGCAAGAAGGCAATGCGGGTGCGCCTATCAAAATCAGCGGCTTAGCGGCGACCCCGGAGCCACCGGGCCGCGTCCGCCGTATTTTGGCCACCCGGCGCAGCCAAGCGTTGACTTCAAGACCGTTCTGGCGCCAAAAACAGCAAGCACGAAGATTTTTACCGGGGTCGATATGACAAAACCGATCGTTGCCATTCCTGCCGATATCCGCAGCTTCGACGGCGCGACCTGGCATGCCGTGCAGCATCAATATGTGAGTGCCGCCTTGAACGCGGCCGGTGTCATGGCCTTCATCATCCCCGCTTTCGAGGCAGGCTACGATACCGACGCGATCCTCGACCGCGTCGACGGCCTCCTGGTTTCCGGCTCGGCCAGCAATGTGCATCCCTCGCTTTACGGTGCCGAGGTCAATGACCGGGACGGTCCCTTCGACCCTGCCCGCGATGCCACCAGCCTGCCGCTCATCCGCCGCGCCATCGATCGCGCCATCCCGCTGCTCGCCATCTGCCGCGGCATCCAGGAATTGAACGTCGCGCTCGGCGGCTCACTGGCAAGCGAGATCCAGGAACAGCCCGGAATCTCGGACCACCGCCGGCCGGAAGGCGTCGACCGCGACGCCATGTACGCCATCCGCCAGAGCGTTCACGTCAAGGAAGGCTCGTGCATCGCAGGCATCCTCGGCCCCGGTGAGGTTAGTGTGAATTCCCTGCATCGGCAGGCGATCGCCAGGACCGCGCCGCGCCTGCAGGTGGAAGCGATCGCCGAAGACGGCACGGTGGAGGCGGTCTCCGTCATCGACGCCAAGGCCTTCGCCGTCGGCGTGCAGTGGCATCCGGAATATTGGGCCGAAACCGACAAGCCTTCGAACCAGCTGTTTCAAGCTTTCGGCGACGCGGTCCGCGCCTACGCCGCCGGCAAGCTGCCGGTCACCCCCGTGCAGGCGATCGCCTGACGGTGCGACGCCGGCGAAGCTGAAATCATGCCGCTTTAACGCTTCTGCGGCGTCTCCGGCACCGGCGTCAGCGCAGCACCTTTCTCGAACCAGGCGATCAGATTGTCGGCGACGAGGTCGGCCATCGCATTGCGGGTCGGCACCGAAGCCGAAGCGATATGCGGCAAGAGCACCGCATTGGCCGGTTCCAGCAGGCCGGCCGGCACGGTCGGCTCGTCATAGAAGACATCGAGTCCGGCCGCTCCGAGCGCGCCGGAGGCAAGCGCTGCGCTCAGCGCCTCCTCGTCCACCGTCCAGCCGCGGCCGACATTGACGAGAATGCCGTTCGGGCCGAGGGCTGCCAGAATATCGGCATCGATCGTCTTGTGCGTCTGCGGCGTCTTCGGAACGATGGCGACCAGCGTATCCACCGCTTCCGCCAACCCCTTCAGCGTCGGGTGATAATCATAAGGTGCATCGGCATGGCGCGACCGCGTGTGATAGCTGATCTTCACCTTGAACGGCTCCAGCCGCCTGGCGATCTCAAGCCCGATACGGCCAAGGCCATAGAGCCCGACATGGCGGCCCTTGAGCGAGAAGCGCGACAACGGATAGGCCGTGCCCGGCTTCCAGTTGCCCGCCCGCAGCCAGGCTTCGGCCCGCGGCAATTCGCGCACGGTGTTCAGCAGCAGACCGATCGCCGTATCGGCGACTTCGTCGTTCAGCACATCGGGCGTATTGGTGACGACGATGGCTTTCTCGGCGGCACGCTTCACGTCCATGCCGTCATAGCCGACGCCGAAACTGGCAATCACCTCGACGCCAGGCAGCTGGTCCATCCACGCACCCGGGAAAGCACCGGAGACCGCAACGCCGCGGATGCGGCCGACGGTCTCGGCGTCGAGCGCAAGTTTATGCTCGCGCGCAACGGCGATAATGTCAAAACGATCCTTCAGCCTTTCGAGAACGCGCTCGTGTATCTTCCCGGGAACGAGAATGGCGATGCGGGACATGGCTTTTCCTCTTGGATGCGGTCTTGGTTCAGGCGCGGGGCCGATGGGGGCTGGTGGACTGGCGGATGCGCATTTCCGGTTTGATCAGATGCATGCCGTCAGGCTCGTGGCTGCCGGCAAGCCGGTCGAGCAGCGCCCGCGCCGCCAGGCGACCGACCTCGGTCTGGCCGTTCCAGACGGTCGTCAGCGCCGGCGTCGCGATCGACGCCTCCTCGAGATCGTCATAACCGGTGACGGAAATGTCGCGTCCGGGCACCAGGCCAGCACGGGCAATACCGTTCATCAATCCGATTGCCACGAGATCGTTCCAGCAGACGGCCGCCGTCGGCTTCTGCGGCAGCGAGAGGAAATGGACGGCGGCCTCGAAGCCGCCCTGTTTCGAGCGCGGGCCGGGAATGCGCAGGTTCGGGTCGACCTCGATGCCGGCCTTACGCAGCGCGTTGACATAACCCTGGTAGCGGTCGCGGCCGGTGGAGGTCTGGTCGGTGCCGCCGATCATCGCGATCGAGCGGTGGCCGAGGCCGATCAGATGGTTGGTGGCGAGCGAAATGCCGTAGCTGTCGTCGCCGCGATAGGTCGGCAGGTCCTGGCCTTCCATCGAACGGGCGACCAGGATCGCCGGCATGCCGTTTTCTTCCGCCAGCTGCACGTCCTCAGGCGGCGTGCCGATCGCCGGCGACATGATGACGCCGTCGCCGCCGAGCTGCAGGAGCGTCTCGATGAAGGTGCGCTGCTTCTCGACATTGTCGTAGTGGTTGGAAAGGATGAAAGTGTGGCGGCTGCGATCGAGTTCGCTTTCGATCGCCTTCAGGATTTCCCCATAGAAGGGGTTCATGATGTCGTGCACGACGACGCCGATGATACCGGAGCGCGAGGTGCGAAGGCTGGCGGCGCGGCGATTGTAGATATAGCCGAGCGCGCGCGCCTGTTCCTTGATCTTTTCCCGGGTATTGCCGGCGACGAGCGGACTGTCGCGTAAGGCAAGCGATACGGTCGCCGTTGAAATGCCGAGCGTTTCGGCGATCGTCGAAAGCTTGATCTTCTGGACCACGTGTCCTCCTCCAGGCAGCACGCAAGACAGCAAGCCCCCGCCGGAAAACCGGCTCGGCCCCTTAAAATGTTTAATTAAAAGATTTAACCGGCGGAGGCAATTCGTCTTTCAGGGAAATTTCACTCTTCGTCCGGTTCTTCGACATGGAGGGCTTCGGCCTGCAGATTGCCGTCGATCGCCTTCAGCAGCCGGACGAGATTGCGGATTTCCTTTTCGGAGAATTCCTGCGTCGCCAACCTGTCGCAGGCGGACGCCGCCATCTCGATCGCCTGCACGCTGCCGCGGCCAAGCTCGGTGAGATAGACCTTGGTGAGACGCGCATCCTCGGCATCGGGCTTACGCTCGAGAAAACCCTGCGCCTCCATGCGGCCGATCGTGCGCGTCATCGTCGGCGCCTTGACGCCGAGCTTCTGGGCAAGGCCGCCGGCCGTCATGCCGTCGCTCTCGGCCAGCGAGAGAATGACGCCGTCCTGGCCGGCATAGAGACCGCTTTCGAGCAGGTTGCGCGACAGCACCGTGCGCATGGAACGAGCCGCCTGGGTGAGTGCCGGGGAGAGGTCGACGAGCGTATACTCCGTCTGGTCCTTCTTCTTGGACTTGTTCTTCTTGCCGTCCTTATGCTTCTTACCCATAGCCATCCCTTTGATCTTTAAGCGCCGGCGCCGCTGCGATATGACATTGCCCAGGATCTCGTCATAAACAAGAGGCAACGACCGGATGATGACGCCTTCGCCCCGCTTCGACGACAGCGGCCCGGCCTCTGTCCGCGGCGGCCGCCCGATCGCCGTGCTGCCGCTCGGCGCTCACGAACAGCACGGACCGCACCTGCCCTTCGAAACCGACACGCTGATTGCCGAAGGCATTGCCGGACGATTGCAGGTGGCCTTGCCGGCCGGCCTGCCGGTCACCTTCCTGCCCGCCGAATCCGTCGGCTATTCCATAGAGCATATGGATGTTGAAGGAACGAAGACACTCGCCTTCGACGAAGCGGTCAACCGCTGGCTCGGCATCGCCGAAAGTTTGGCGAAGCAAGGAATCCGCAAATTGGTGATGCTGAACGCCCATGGCGGCAATTCGCCTCTGACGACGATCGTCGCCACCGAGGCGCGGATCCGGCTCGCCATGCTGGCGGTGGCGACGAGCTGGACCCGCTTCGGCCTGCCGGATGGCGTGATATCGCCGGAGGAAAAGGCGATCGGCATCCATGGCGGCGATATCGAGACGTCGGTGATGCTGGCGCTTCATCCCGGCAAGGTCGATATGGCGAAGGCGGCGGATTTCCCCTCGCGACAGAGCGAATTTGCCGGGCGCTTCAAACATCTGCGCGCCTACGGGCCGCACGCCTTCGGCTGGAAGATGTCGGATCTTAACCCGCAAGGCGCGGCGGGCAACGCCGCAGCTGCGACGGCTGAAAAGGGCGAAGCGCTGATTGCGCATGCGGTGAAGGGGCTGGTGGAACTGCTGGAGGATGTCGATGCCTTCGACGTCACGCAACTAAAATGAAAGGGTGATCTGCACCGGGCGAATGGTGTGATCTTATAACATTATAAAACCCTTTGAACTGCCGCGCCCATGCCATTATATGAGACCAACCGTTTGAAGCAGCCGATCTGAAACCGCTCGGCCGCACGCCTAATCCTAGAGGTTCTCATGACCGACGCGATCTCCACCCAGAAGCCCATTCCCGTCACCGTGCTCACCGGTTATCTCGGCGCCGGCAAGACGACGTTGCTCAACCGCATCCTGTCCGAAAATCACGGCAAGAAATATGCGGTCATCGTCAACGAGTTCGGCGAAATCGGCATCGACAACGACCTGATCGTCGAGTCTGACGAAGAAATCTACGAGATGAACAATGGCTGCGTCTGTTGCACGGTGCGCGGCGACCTGATCCGCGTCGTCGAAGGCCTGATGCGCCGTCCCGGCCGCTTCGACGGCATCATCGTCGAAACCACCGGCCTTGCCGATCCGGTGCCTGTCGCCCAGACCTTCTTCATGGACGATGACGTGCGCGCCAAAACCGAGCTCGACGCCGTCATCGCCCTCGTCGACGCCAAGCACCTGCCGCTGCGGCTGAAGGACAGCCGCGAGGCCGAAGACCAGATCGCCTTCGCCGACGTTGTCGTCATCAACAAGAGCGACCTGGTGACCCCGGAAGAACTCGATGTGATCGAGGACATCGTCCGCGCCATCAACCCGGCCGCCCGCGTCTACAAGACCAGCCGCTCCGGCGTCGACCTCGCTCGCGTGCTCGATCAGGGCGCCTTCAACCTGGAGCGTGCGCTCGAAAACGACCCGCATTTCCTCGAGCAAGGTCATGACGACCATGTCTGCGGCCCGGACTGCGATCACGACCACCACCATCACGACCATGACCACCATCATGATCACCACGGGCACGAGCATCATCACCATGGTGCCCATCAACATGGTGCCATGTCGGCGATCCACGATGTAACGGTGCAGTCGGTATCGCTGCGCGGCGGCCAGATGAACGCCGAGCGCTTCTTCCCCTGGATCCAGAAGGTCACCCAGACGCAGGGACCGGACATTCTCCGCCTCAAGGGCATCATCGCCTTCAAGGACGACCCCGAGCGTTATGTCGTCCAGGGCGTGCACATGATCATCGAGGGCGATCACCAGCGGCCGTGGAAGGAAGGCGAGAAGCATGAGAGCCGTCTCGTCTTCATCGGCCGCGATCTCGACCGCGAGAAGCTCGAAGCTTCCTTCAAGGCCTGCGAGGCAGCCGCCTGATGCCGGCTGTTGCACCGCTTGATCTCGACGGCCACGTTCTGGCCGTCGAATTTTTAGGTGATGTCCCCTTCTTCGCCAGCGCCAACGGCACGTTTCACCGGCTGGATGGCGGCGACAGGGTTTGCGAAGCCCACCAGGGCATGCTCACAGCCATCCGCGATCCCTATAGCGAGAGCCTGATTTCGGGCGGCGAGGATGGCAAGGTGCTGCGCATTACTGCCGATGGCAGCGTCAGCGAGCTCGCCACTGCGCCGCGCAAGTGGATCTCGCAGGTCGCGGCCGGCCCGCAAGGCGCCATTGCCTACTCCTACGGCAAGAGTTCCCTCGTGCG
This sequence comes from Rhizobium sp. N324, assembly GCF_001664485.1. Classification (NCBI taxonomy): domain Bacteria; kingdom Pseudomonadati; phylum Pseudomonadota; class Alphaproteobacteria; order Hyphomicrobiales; family Rhizobiaceae; genus Rhizobium; species Rhizobium sp. N324. The sequence goes on from NZ_CP013630.1 coordinate 4,055,409, forward strand.
CCTTGCCGACGGGACGACCAAGGAATTTGCCGAGGAGCGCACGGTCGAGGGCCTTGCCTTTGCGCCGAAGGGCCTGCGCATCGCGGCCGCGCGCTATAACGGCGTGTCGCTGCACTGGATCGGCATGACCGCCAAGCCGGTCGACCTCGAATGGAAGGGTGCGCACACCGGCGTCACTTTCTCGCCCGATGGCAATTTCCTCGTCACCTCGATGCAGGAAAACGCGCTGCACGGCTGGAAGCTCGACAGCAAGCCCGGCTCCGAAGCCCGCCACATGCGCATGACCGGTTATCCCGCCAAGGTGAAATCGCTCTCCTGGTCGATCAAGGGCAAATGGCTCGCTTCGTCAGGCGCGCCGGCGGCGATCGTCTGGCCCTTCCAGGGCAAGGACGGGCCGATGGGCAAGGCGCCGCTCGAGCTCGGCACCCGCGCCAACATCATGGCAACCGCGGTGAAATTCCATCCGCTCGAAGATATCCTCGCCATCGGCTTCATCGACGGCATGATTCTCGCCGTACGCATCGCCGACAGCAAGGAGGCGCTGCTGCGCCGCCCCGGCAAGGGCGCGATCACGGCGATGAGCTGGAGCAAGAACGGCAAGCTGCTCGCCTTCGCCTCCGAAGCCGGCGATTGCGGCGTCATCGATATTTCGGCTTGAGCCCTATTGCCGGCTAGACAGGATGATTTTAGGCCCGTTTGGCCTAAAATCTGAATCCTGTTCTCAATTAAAGAGTTAGAGCATGATGTCGTCCGAAAACCGCTCACACTTTTCGGCATCATGCTCTAGGACGACATCGTGACGGAAGCGGAAATCGTGGCACTCGGCGCCGACCACATGCAGGCAGCCGCAAAGATCAGGCGCGTGGCGCTGTGGCAGCGGCTGCCCTGGCTGCCGGATCTGCATACGCCTGGTGAAGAAGAGCATTACTGGCGCAGGCATCTGTTGCCGAATTGCACGATCCTCGGCGCCGCCACGGGAAACCGGTTGATCGGCGTCATCGCCTATGGCGACGACTGGGTAGAGCAGCTTTACGTTCTGCCCGACTTCCAGGGCATGGGCATCGGCTCCCTGCTTCTCGGCTGCGCCAAGGAGGAGATGGATGAAATCAGGCTCTGGACGTTCCAGCGTAATATCGGCGCCCGCGCTTTCTACGAGCGGCACGGTTTTTCCATCGAGGAAGAGACCGACGGCGCCGACAATGAGGAAAAAGAACCTGATGTGCGCTATCATTGGCGTCGGCTCCCGGAGCTGACGCCTGGCCTGCGACCGTCTGGCGGCTAAAATCAGGGCTTGCCAAACGCCTTGCCCGGGCAAAACATCAGTCCACGCAGGCTTGGTCTGCGCAGTCGCAGGCAGAGGAAACGGGAATGCCGAAATCGACCGGCCTTGGTCTGGCCGCGCAACAGCCGCAGCCCTTGGACAATGCATTCGTCTGGGCGGTGATCCGCGCCGAGGCACTCGAGCTTGCCGCGCGCGAACCGATCCTGCAGCGGCTGCTCGCCGCGCAGGTCACGGCCACCTCCGGTAGCAACGAGATCATCGCCGGCGTGCTCGCCGCCCGCCTTGCTGCGGCGCAGGTTGAAACCGGCGATTTGTTCGATCTGATCCTGTCCACCCTCAACGACGATATCATGCGCAAGATCGAGGCCGATCTCGTCGCCGTGCGCCAACGCGACCCAGCCTGCACGACATTCCTGCACGCCCTCCTCAACCTGAAGGGGTTTCATGCGCTGCAGACGCACCGCATTGCGCATGCGCTTTGGAACGCCGGCCGGCCGGAAATCGCCACCTGGCTCGCCAATCTCGCCTCGCTGGTCTTCGGCCCGGATATCCATCCGGCCGCGCGGATCGGCGCTTCCATCATGCTCGACCACGGCTCGGGCATCGTCATCGGCGAAACGGCCGTCATCGAGGATGAAGTATCGATCCTGCAGAATGTCACGCTTGGCGGAACCGGCAAGGAAACCGGCGACCGCCACCCAAAGATCCGTCATGGCGTGATGATCGGCGCCGGCGCCAAGGTTCTCGGCAATATCGAAATCGGCGCCTTCAGCAAGATTGCCGCCGGCAGCGTCGTGCTGAAGCCGGTTCCCGAACATTGCACGGTCGCCGGCGTGCCGGCAACGCTCGTGCGCGTCCACCGCGCCGACGAAATCCCGGCCGAGACCATGGATCAGAACATCTAGAACCTTTCCGAGATACGTTTCGCCCGGTCGTAACGCGGCCTGCCGATTTCCGTGATGCACCGGCGCCGTAATCAGGTGGCCCGCACTGCCCCGATAATGTCCGCCAGCAGGCCGTGCAGCAAATCCCGGTATCCGTTTCTCGCGGAGGGACCGCTTTCCTCCGAGGTCATGACGACAGTCAGATCGAGCGACGGCACAATATAGAGCATCTGCCCGCCATAACCCCAGGCGAAATGCACCGGCTCGCCGGCGATCTGCCGGGTGAACCAGCCATAGCCATATTCGTCGCCTGAGAAACGCGAGTTGGTGCGATGCTGCCACGACTGTGAGATCCAGTCGGCAGGCACCACCTGCGCGCCTTCCCGCGTGCGCCCTCCATTACGATAGAGTTCGCCGAAGGCAAGCAGGGACCGGGCGCTCATCGCCATCTGGTTGCCGCCGAGATAGATGCCCTGCGGATCGCGCTCCCATGCGCCGATGCGGAAACCGTCGACCGGGCCGAGCCATTCCTGTGCCAAGGCCAGTGTCGACCGCCGGCCGACCTTGGTCAGAATAGCCGACAGCAGATGCGTGGACGCGGTGGAATAGAGCATCTCCCCGCCGGGCTGATCGACGAAAGGCTGCGAGAGCGCAAAACGTACCCAGTTGCGCGAGGAGACCCAGCGGCCGTAATTCGGCCCCGACATGCGGTCGAGCCCAGCCTGCATGGAGAGCAGATGACCGATGGTGACATCGTTGATGCGCGGGTCCGGCGTCGCTGGGAGATCGGCCGTCAGGATCGCGGCGATCTTCTGATCCGGCCCTTTCAACAGGCCTTTGCCGATGGCGATGCCGACCAGTGCCGAAATGATCGACTTCGAGGCGGATTTGATATTAGTCGGTTCCGACGGCGAATGACCGTGGAAACCGCGTTCGGCAAGCACCCGTCCGCCGCGCGCGGCGATCACCACTTTGAGCGGCCGCATCGCCGGATCAGCAGCGGCCTGATCGAGACGCGGATCAAGCCCGATGCCGGCGCGGGCCACGCTCTGGGCAGCGGCCGGCGTCGTTGCGGCAAGCGGCAGACAGAAGAGAAGCAGCAGGGAGACAACGCGGATCATGGAGCGCAAGATAGGATATTGCGGCGGCATGTTCGCGGGACGGCGGCGCTTTTCACGCGATTGTGTTGCCAGGGTTGCCGAGCATCCCGGTTACCGCGCACCGTGGCATCCGAAGAACAATCCGCGCCGCAACCATGGCAGGCCGCCTGCCCCATGGTCAAGCGGCGCGGATATTGCCGGCCGGGGTAAGGACGTTCAACCCCGGCCAGCCGATCGGCATAGCCTCAGGCGGCGCGGCGCACCGGCGCGCCGGCCAGGATGCGCCCCGAGGGGACGATCATGCCCGCCGCACCGTCAAGCCAGCCTTCCGTGAGCTCGAGCGCCAGAAAGCGCGAGCGTTCGAACGGACCCGGCATGACAAGATGCCGAGCTTTCTCGGCAAAAAAGCCGAAACGCTCGTAATAGGCGGCATCGCCGACAAGCAGGACGGCGCCATGCCCGCGCTTCTTGGCTTCGAGGATCGCCGCGCGCATCAGCGCCGAGCCGATGCCCTTGCCGCCGTGACGGGAATCGACGGCGAGCGGGCCGAGCAGCAGCCCATCGATCGGCGTGCCCTCGTCGTTGACGCCGGCTTCGATGTTCCAGAGCCGCACCGAGCCGATGACATGGCCGTCGCGATCGCGCGCGACCAGCGCCAGGCCCTCGGCCGGAACACGGTTGCGGCGGATCTTCTCCGACGACTTCTTGCGGCGGTCGGCGCCCATGACCCGGTCGAGCAGGTTTTCACGGGCGACGACATCCGACGGATTTTCGGCGTCGATGGCGAAAGTGGTGGGCGCAAAGAATGCGCGGACAGAATCAAGAACAGCGGCCATCTTGGCCTCCCGTACCCAATACCGTTATCAGCGGCGATGAAGGAAAATTGTGAAGTTGCCGCCCCGGTTGGTTACGGGGCCGGCGGAAACGGCCCTAGATGACGTAGGCCTTCAGCGGCTCGAAGCCGTTGAAAGCGACCGCCGAATAGGTCGTCGTATAGGCACCGGTGCCTTCGATCAGGACCTCGTCGCCGATCGAAAGGGAGATCGGCAGCGGATAGAGGTTCTTTTCGTAGAGCACGTCGGCCGAATCGCAGGTCGGGCCGGCGATGACGCAGGGCTCCATCTCGTCGCCGTCGTGCTCCGTGCGGATCGGATAACGAATGGCTTCGTCCATCGTCTCGGCGAGACCGCCGAACTTGCCGATGTCGAGAAAGACCCAGCGCGCATCGTCATTGTCCGACTTCTTCGAAATCAGCACGACCTCAGCCTTGATGACACCGGCATTGCCGACCATGCCGCGGCCCGGCTCGATGATCGTCTGCGGGATCTGGTTGCCGAAATGCGTGCGCAGCGCCTGGTAGATCGACTTGCCATAAGCTTCCGCGGACGGAACGTCGCGCAGATACTTGGTGGGGAAGCCGCCGCCCATGTTGACCATCTGCAGGTGGATGCCCTGCTTGGCAAGCGAGACGAAGACGCGCTTGGCATCGGCGAGTGCGGAATCCCAGGCATCGACCTTGGTCATCTGCGAACCGACATGGAACGAGACGCCGTAGGACTGCAGGCCGAGCTGATGGGCGTAGACGAGAACGTCGACAGCCATCTGCGGAACGCAGCCGAACTTGCGCGACAGCGGCCATTCAGCACCTTCGCCATCCGTCAGCACGCGGCAGAAGACACGGGCGCCGGGAGCGGCGCGCGAGATCTTCTCGACTTCCTCGTGGCTATCGACCGCAAAGAGGCTGACGCCGAGCGCATGGGCGCGGGCAACGTCACGTTCCTTCTTGATCGTATTGCCGAAAGAAATGCGGGCAGCGGTCGCGCCGGCTTCGAGCGCCATTTCGATTTCGGCAACGGATGCGCAATCGAAATTGGAGCCGAGGCCTGCGAGCAGCTTCAGCACTTCAGGGGCCGGGTTGGCCTTGACGGCGTAGTAGATGGCGCTGTCCGGCATGGCGTGACGGAAGGCATGGAAATTGTCGCGCACGACGTCGAGGTCAACCACAAGGCAGGGACCGTCGGGACGTCGGGTTGCGAGAAAGTCGCGGATGCGCTGGGTGGTCATATCGTTCCCTCTTCCAGTTCCAGAGCTCCGGCATCAGCCGGAGGACAAAGGGCATACGAGAACTCGCATTGGAACCAGCCGGTGGAGACCCCGGAACCATAGCAAGCGCTCGATGCGCGGATAGTGAACCAACGCCGCGATGCGGTGTAAGTTCGGCTTTGTCTGCCATGGATTGGAGGGAGAATCCCAACCGCACTTCCGGCAATGATGGTGTGCCTCTTCAGTAACCCCCGCTGATGGAAAGCAGGGAGAGAACAAAAAGGCCCGCACCGTCGTTGCTTCAGGCGTCCTCGCATTTTCCGGTTGGCCGGAATAGCGACTGGAGGGGTTAATTCCAGGTACCTTACCGATTTCCTCACCAATTCGAGGGTTCGGCGGACACCCATGGGCACGTGCGACTTTGGGCTGAGGTGGAGATAAGAATATTCGCCTTCATAATCAAGCGTTTTTTTGATCTCGGGGTCAAAAAAATAATTGAACAGGAAGAGCCGATTTGTTCAACATTCCCAAACAGCTTGAGGGATATTCATGGATACCTTGACCCGCATACGTGCCTTCATCGATGTCGTCGAGGCCGAGGGCTTTTCCGCTGCCGCCAGGCGCACCGGCCGTTCGAAGGCGCTGCTCTCCAAATATGTGCGCGAGCTGGAAGACGAGCTCGGCGCCTTGCTGCTCAACCGCACCACCCGGCAGTTCTCCATGACCGAGGCCGGCCACACCTATTACCGCAGCGCCTCGGATATCCTCAAGGAGATCGACAACCTCGCCGACCTCGTGCGCGAAAACAATGCGCAGTTGAAGGGACGGCTGCGCATATCCGTGCCCCGCACCTTCGTCGATGCCGATGTCGGCCAGTCGCTGATCGATTTTTCCAGGGAGAACCCGGATCTTTCGCTGGAGATTGCCGCCGACGACCGGTTTGTCGACCTGATCGAAGAGGGCTTCGACGTGGCGATCCGCATCAGCAAGCTTGAAGATTCCGGCATGATCGCCCGCAAGATCTCCGATTTCCGCGTCCATCTCTGCGCCACCCCCGATTTCCTCGAGCGCCATCCCGATCTTGCCCATCCGAGCGACATTTCCAACGTTCCCTTCATCGTCGATACGAATTCGCGCACCCAGGCGAGCATCCGCTTCCACAATCCCGACAACACCTCCTTCGCCGTCGCTGTCTCCGGCCCGATGGAGGTCAACAGCCCGCATGCGACATTACGCGCCGCCCTTGCCGGCATCGGCATCGCCCTCATCCCCGACTTCATCGCCCGCAAGCCGATCGAGAGCGGCGAACTGGTGACGCTGTTCAACGATTATCTCCCGACCGACCGCGGCATCTACGCCGTCTATCCGCACCGGCGCTACCTGCCGGCCAAGGTCAGGATCTTCGTCGATTACCTCAACAGCTGGTTCAAGAAACATCCGTAGCGCCGCCCTTGCGGCTGCGACATCGCGCCCCGGCCCAACCTGCGGCTATCTGAATCCGGCACGGAATCCGGTCCCAATTCCGTCCCAATTTCTGGCAAGAAGTCAGGATCACGAACAGGCAGCGGATTAGATGAGATATTCGACGATACTGATGGCCGCGCTTGTTTCACTGGCGCCGGCCGCCGCTCTTGCCCATCCGCATATTTTCGTGGAGGCCCGCCTCGAGGTCGTGGCAGGCAAGGATGGCAGCGTCGAGGAACTGCGCAATGTCTGGCGCTTCGACGAGGTTTTCTCCTCCTCGGTCGTTATGGATTTCGACAAGAACACCGATCTGAAGCTGGAGCCGAACGAGCTCGCCGAGGTCGGGAAAACGGTAGAGCAGTCGCTTGCCGAATATGATTACTACATGAACCTGACGATCGACGGGAGGAACATCACCGTTCAGAAGCCCGACATCATCCATGTCGATTACAAGGACGGCCAGCTGCTGATGTTCTTCGCGGTCAAACCGGTGGAGAAGATGCCGCTGAAAGGCAGGCTCAGCTTCGGCGTCTACGATCCGACGCTCTATACCTCGATCGACTTTCCCAGCGACAACGAACTGGCGATCGTCGGCGACGGCTTCAAGACCTGCAAGCATCAGGTGGTGCGGCCGGATGCCGACCAGGTGATCTCGCAGAACAAGCAGTCGCTGACCGACGCCTTCTTCAATGACCCCACCGGCACCAACATGTCCAAACTCTTCGCCACCCGGCTGGAGGTCACATGCTGACGAAACGCCTGCCGTTCATCCTTGCCGCCTCGGTCTTGGCGCTTCTGGCGGCGGCAAGCCTCGCCCATGCGCAATCCCCGCTCGGCATCGGCACGGCGGAACCGAGCTTCCAGCCGACCGGCGGGCCACTCGCACCGCTTTTGCTCTATGTGAATTATGAGCAGCAGGCCTTCTACCGGGCGCTGACCGATGCCTTGAAGGCGATGCGCCAGGACCCGTGGCAGTTGGCCTCGCTGATCGGCCTTTCCTTCGCCTATGGCGTCTTCCATGCCGCCGGTCCCGGTCACGGCAAGGCGGTCATCTCCTCCTACATGATCGCCAACGAGGTCGAGCTGAAACGCGGCGTGGTGATTTCCTTCATTTCCGCCTTCATCCAGGGCGTGGTGGCCGTGGCGCTGGTCGGCGGCGCCTGGCTGGTGCTGCGCGGCACCGGCATCACGCTGACGGCTGCGACCCATGCGATGGAGATCGCTAGCTTCGTCATGGTCATCCTCTTCGGCGGCTGGCTGCTGTTCCGCAAACTGCGCGCGATGGTGGGCAACATGCCGCGCCGCCGGCTGATGGCGACGTCAGCCGGTCCGGTCAGCATGATGCTCGACTGGAAGGATAATGCCGCCGAACGCCAGGCCTATGCCTTCAACGGCAAGGCGCAATCCGTCGAAGCCGGCCATACTTTCGTTCCCGGCATGGCCTGCGAGACCTGCGGCAATGCCCATGTGCCGGATCTCGCCTTGCTCGCCGGCGACAAGTTCAGCGCCCGCGAGGCCTGGTCGGCGATCGTCGCCGTCGGCCTTCGCCCCTGCTCCGGCGCTTTGCTGGTCATGACCTTCTCGCTGCTGAACGGGCTCTATCTCGGCGGCGTGCTGTCGGTCGCCGCCATGTCGCTCGGCACGGCGATCACCGTTTCGCTGCTTGCCACCCTTGCCGTGACCGCCAAGGGTGCCGCCGTCCGTCTCTCCGGGCGCGGCTCAGCCGCCTCGGTCTGGATCGGCAACGCCATCGAAATCCTCGGCGCCGTGCTGGTTATCATGATGGGCGCCCTGCTGCTCGGAGCGTCGCTGCAGGGATAAGTCTACTTCCCTTTGCTGCGCTGATAGCGCGCCCGCAGCCAGAAGACCGCGAAAAATGCCATGATCAGGCAGACGCCGACGGCGATACCCAGCGCCGGCGAGAAATTGCCGATCCACAGAACGATGGTCGGCAGGAAATAGAGGACGAGGCCGGCGCCCAGCAAGATGATGGCGGCGGCGGTTGCCTGCGAGCGGCTCTCGGGGCTCATACGAGCCTTTCCTTCTCGAGATCGGCGCGAATATCCTGCAGACGGCGGATCTGGTTGCCGGCGGCGTCGAAATTCTCCGGCGACAGCCAGGCCTCGAAGGCATCGTTGAGCAGAGGCCATTCACTGTCGATCATCGAGAACCAGGCGGTGTCGCGGTTACGGTGTTTGGAAATCATGTGCTGGCGAAAGACTCCCTCGAAGCTGAAGCCGTAGCGTGCTGCCGTCGTCTTGCTCGCCTCGTTGTTATTGTCGCATTTCCATTCGTAGCGGCGGTAGCCGAGCTCCTCGAACACATGCTTGGCCATCAGATAATGCACTTCGGTCGACAGCGGCGATCGCTTCATGTCGGCGCCATGCGCCACCCCGCCGATCTCGACGACGCCGTTTGCCGGATCGGCGCGCATATAGTTCGCCATGCCGACAATCTTGCCGGTGGCATTGTCGCGAAAGATATGGGTGAGCCAGCCGGACTTGGTGTAGACGGCCTCAAGCCAGTTGGCGAAATCCTCGATCCCGGAAAAATCGTCCTGCGCGAAATAGAGCAGCAGCGGGTTGATGGCCATGCCGCCAAGCCCGTCCCACAGCGCCTCGAGATGTTCGGCGCGCCGATAAGGTTCGACGGTGACGAAACGGCCCTTCAGCGTCACCGGCTTCGGCGCCGGGCAGCCCTTGAAATTTGCAAGATCGCGCATGTTCACACCTCTTTTCTGAGGAGTGGATAGGCCAGCCGCCCGACAAAGGCAACCGACCGAGATGTTACTGTGACCCAATCAGTGGGACAAGGTAACTTTGGCTGAGGACACCGTCGCCTCGATATGGTCGACCAGCTGGTCGGCAAGGCCGAGCCTGCCGGCGAGCAGATCGAGATAGCCGCGCTCGGCGCGCGAATCCGGCTCGATGGTAAGCCGCGAGGCGGTATAGAGTTCGACGCGCTGTTCTTCCGTCACCGCCGCAGCGACGAGCGCATCGATATCCGTCGGCGAAGCGAGTTCGCCCTCGATGAAGGCCGCAGCTTCTCCGCTGACATCGGCAGCCTTGACCTTGTCCATGATCAGGGCCCGTTCCGCATCGTCGATATGGCCGTCGGCCTTGGCGGCGGCGATCATCGCGCGGATCAGCACCAGCACGAATTCATTGCTGCCGGCAGGCGACGCCGGCCCGAAGCCGGATTCGACCGGCGGCGGCAGGAGAACCGGATTGTTTGCCGAGGGCGCATCTGAGGGAGCTGCGGGCGCTTGCCCCGCCTGGTAATTCTTGTAGGCTTGGTAGCCGAGGCCGGCGATGGCGGCCAGACCGCCGATCGCCAAGGCGTTGCCGGCAATACTCCGGCCGGTCTTGGTGCCGAGAAGCGCGGCTGCGATCGCACCGGTCTTCATCGGATTGTTCTTTGCCGTCTGCACGGCATCGCCCGCCCTGTCGCGGACCGAACCGCCGAGACCCGGCACCTGCGAACCCAAGAACTGGTCGAGAAGCTTCTTCGCGTCGAACATTCCTTGTCATCTCCCTGTTTGAATCTGGAGGAGTACATAGGTTTGCGACGGCTGGAATACAAACAGAGGAGAGGGAATTGTGCCGTGAGGCTCACCCCTCCCCCTGCCGAAACTCAGGCCTTCAGCGCCGCCGCTTCTGCCGCAAGCCGGGTAATTCCCGCCCAGTCGCCGGCTGCGACCAGTTCCTTCGGCGCCACCCAGGAGCCGCCGACGCAGATCACGTTCGGCAGCGACAGATAGTCATTGGCGTTCTTCAGCGAAATGCCGCCGGTCGGGCAGAACAGCGTACCGGCAAGCGGCGAGGAGAGCGCCTTGAGAAGAGCGGCGCCACCGGCCTGCTCTGCGGGGAAGAACTTCAGCACCTGGTAGCCTTCCTCGCGCAAAGCCATGACTTCGCTGGCGGTCGCAGCGCCGGGAAGCAGCGGCACATCGGAATCGGCGGCGGCATCGAGCAGTTCCTGCGTCGTACCCGGGCTGACGATGAACTTCGAACCGGCCTCGACGGCGGCTTCCCAATGGGCGGCATTGAGGATCGTGCCGGCGCCGACTTCGGCGCCCTCGACCTCGGCGGCGACGGCCCGCACGGCATCGAGTGCCGCCGGCGTGCGCATGGTGATCTCGATCGCCTTCAGGCCGCCGGCGACAAGCGCGCGGGCGAGCAGCACGGCCGACTTGGCATCGTCGACGATCAGCACCGGGACGACCGGCTGGAGTTTCAGGATGGAAAGGAGCTTCTCTGTTTTCTCGCCCATGGTCGCGCGACCTCCTTGAAACGATTGTTTGAAACGATTGAATTGGTCCCGAATAACGTCCCAGCGGAACCTTGTCGAGGCAAAACCAATTCACACGACAAGATGGGTAGGAAATCCATCGGAATTGGGCTACCGTGACCCGATCGTCACAAAAGGTTCACCGATATGGCGAAAGAGATCGAGCGGAAGTTTCTCGTACGCAGCGATGGATGGCGCTCCGCCGTCGAGACCAAGTCTGTCCTGAGACAGGGCTACATCGCCTCGATGGACGATCGTTCCGTCCGGGTACGCACTCTCGACGGCAGAAAAGCGAGACTGACGATCAAGATCGGCCGCAGCGCCATCACCCGCGACGAATTCGAATACGACATCCCTGTGGCCGATGCCGAGGAACTATTGCAGAACGCGATCGGCATCGTCATCGAGAAGACGCGCTACCGCGTTCCGCATGAAGGTTTCGTCTGGGAGGTCGACGTCTTTGCCGGCGAGCATCGCGGGTTGGTGATTGCCGAAGTCGAGATGATGGCGGAAACCGACAATCCTGCTCTGCCCGCCTGGCTCGGTCGCGAAGTGACCGGCGATTTCCGCTATTCCAACCAAGCCCTTGCCACCGAATACGGGCACGACAGGCATGGCCTATCGCATTCGGCCTGACGCCGATTTCACCAGGGAGTTCCGCAGCGTCGCGACCGAGCAACTGGAACGCGCCATCGCGGTTCTCGAGGAGCGGCCGGACGGCACGCACGAGGCGATCCATTCCTTCCGCAAGAATCTGAAGCGACTGCGCTCGCTTTACCGGCTCGTCGCCCGTGAGGTGCCGGATTTCCAGGACCGCGAAAATGCCAGGCTGCGCGATGCCGCACGCTCCCTTTCGGCGATCCGCGACGCCAACGCCCTGATCGGCACTGCGCAATATCTGCAGCAATCGGCCCGCGACCCGGAGGAGAGCGAGGCGCTCGGCCGCATTGTCGCCATTCTCGAAGGACGCCGTGATTGGATGGTGGACGCCGAAAGCGGCCTGGAACAGCGGCTGGCGGAAACCTCGGACGTTTTGAAGGAGGCGATCGCCGCCCTGGATGCCGTCTCGTTTAACGGCAGCCACCGCAAGAATGCCCGCAAGCTGGCGAAGAGCTGGCGCCGCACCGCACGAAGGGCTAAGGCAGCGCTTGCGGCCTGCCACGGCGAGGCATCGGCCGACGATTTCCACAATCTGCGCAAACGCACCTACGACTACCGGCTTTATCACGGCCTTTTAGAAGATATCTGGCCGGGCGCGATGAAGGCCAAACGCGATGCGGCCAAGGAACTGGTCGAGGATCTCGGCCATATCCACGATCTTGCCGTGCTCTCCGAACTGGTCGAGGCCGAGCCGCAGCTCTTCACCCGCAACGACGACCTGGCCCACCTGCTCGACGCCATCATCTTCCGCCAGCAGGAGGATCGGCGGCAAGCGCTTGTCAACGCCGAAACCGTCTTTGCCGATGATCCCGACGAGGAAGCGCAGCGCATCGAGCTTCTCTGGCTGACGGCCGGTAGTTGAGAGGCGGCGTAATCGTTCACCCGCCAAGGCCGCCATCGGCGAAGGCAATTGCGCGAGCCGTCGATTTTCTGTATTTCCGGCCCCATGACCGACAGCCTGACACACACCAGCCCGTTCCTCGTGGCCGCACTCTACCATTTCGTTTCCGTGCCGCGCTTTGCCAGCCTGCAAGGTCCGCTGCAGGCGCTTTGCGAGGAGAACGGCGTCAAGGGGACGCTGCTTCTGGCGCATGAGGGCATCAACGGCACGATCGCCGGCCCGGATGCCGGCATTGGCGCCGTACTCTCCTTTCTGCGCGCCCAGCCTGAATTTGTGGGGCTAGAGCATAAGGAAAGCCGCGCCTCGAAAATGCCCTTCCTGCGCATGAAGGTGAAGCTGAAAAAGGAAATCGTCACCATGGGCGTCGAGGATATCGACCCCAACAAGGTGGTCGGCACCTACGTGGCGCCTGAGGACTGGAACGCGCTGATCTCGGATCCAGATACGATCGTCATCGACACCCGCAACGATTACGAAACGGCGATCGGGACCTTCCGCGGCGCGCTCGACCCGAAGACGAAGACCTTCCGCGAATTTCCCGATTGGGTGCGCCAGAATTCCGGCCTGCACAACAAGCCGAAAATCGCCATGTACTGCACCGGCGGCATACGCTGCGAGAAGGCCACCGCCTTCATGAAGGCCGAGGGCTTCGACGAGGTCTATCATTTGAAGGGCGGCATCCTGAAATATCTCGAGGAGGTGCCGCAGCAGGAAAGCCTCTGGGACGGCGCCTGCTTCGTTTTCGACGAGCGCGTCTCCGTCGAGCACGGGCTGAAGGAAGGCGAACACAGGCTGTGCCATGCCTGCCGCAACCCGATCACTTCAGAGGAAATCACCTCGCCGCTCTACGAGGAAGGCGTTTCCTGCAGCCATTGCTACCACTCGCGCACGGAAGAGGATCGGCTGCGCTACCGTCAGCGGCAGCACCAGATCGCCCTCGCCCGGAAACGCGGCCAGCGGCATATCGGCAGCTGAGAGGATCCTTTCCGGATCGGCCGCATTTGCAAGAATGTGCCCGCGCCCGTCAGGCTGCGCCGAGACGGCGCCGGCCTGGCTCGGCTGCATGCCGCTCGTGCAGCATCTCGGTGATCCGATCGGCCGTCATCGGCTTTCCGAACAGATAGCCCTGCAGGCAATCGCAGCCGAAGAGGCGCATGGCGATTGCCTGCTCCTCGGTCTCGATGCCCTCGGCCGTCACCGGAATGTCGAGCGAGCGGGCGAGCGCCACGGTCGCCTGCAGCATCTCGCGCTGGCGCTTGTCCTCGCTGACCCCCATGACCAGCGAGCGGTCGATCTTGATCCGGTCGAAGCCGAACTGCCGGAGATAACCGATCGAGGAGAAGCCCGAGCCGAAATCATCGAGCGCTACCTTGACGCCCAGCGCCTTCAGCCGTTCGATCGACTGGCGGGTGCGCTGCGGATTCTGGATCATGTAACCTTCGGTGATCTCCAGCGTGATGCGGCCGGCGTCGATCTCCGTCTGCTTCAGTACGTAGCGGACATAATCGGCGAAGGCGGGATTGCGGAACTGGCCGGGCGAGACGTTGACAGAGACGTTGAGGTCCGGCCATTGCTTGGCCGTCTCGCAGGCCTTGCGCAGCACGAACAGCCCGAGCGATTCAATCAGGCCGCTGGTCTCGGCGATCGGGATGAACACCTCGGGTGAGACCGGCCCGTGACCCGGACGGTTCCAGCGTACGAGCGCCTCGACGCCGGTCGGCGCATACGAGGCCGCATCGATCAGCGGCTGGTAGGCGAGCGTCAGGTCGCCGCTTTCGATGGCAATCCTCAGATCGAGTTCCAGCGCATTGCGCTGCTCCCGATCGGCATCCATCGACGGATCGTAGAGTGTCATGCGCGCGCGGCCGGCTTCCTTCGCCTTGTACATGGCAAGGTCGGAGCGGCGCACCAGCTCCTCGCGCCCGATCGTGCCGGCAGGCGACATGGCGATGCCGATGCTGGCCCCGACGACAACGACGCGACGGCCGATCTCCAGCGGCTCGACGAGAAAATCGAGGATCTGCTCGGAAAGTTGCAGGGCTGCGGCATTCTCGCCGTCCGAGAGAAAGGCGATGGCAAATTCATCGCCGCCGATGCGGGCGAGAACCGCGCCTTGCGGGATGAGCACGTCGAGCCCGGCCGCAACCGCGCGGATCAACTGGTCGCCGGTGCCGTGGCCATAGCTGTCATTGACCTCCTTGAAGCCATCGAGATCGAGATAGAGGAGCAGCACGTTGCGCCTGGACTGGCGCGCCTCGACAACGAAGCGGTCGACGGCAAGCCCGAGACCGTCGCGATTGGATAGTCCGCTCAGCCGGTCACGCAGCGCCTCCTCGCGGGCGCTGTTTTCCTCGGCCTTCAAGCGGCGGCCAGCAAGCCAGCCTATGACCAGCAGCACCACGAAGAACAGCCCGACAAGGCCGAGCGCCTGGATGACCATCGGCCATACCTGGGCATAACTGATGTCGCCAGGCGAACGCGAGGTCCAGACGAGCTTGCCGAGTGTCGCGCCCACGGGATCTACGATCGGCACCAGATAATCAGCCTCGACGCTCGGCGGCGCCAGCTTCAACCCGTTGACGACATAGGTCTGGCCGAGCGCAGCCACCCTGTCATTGTCGAGGTGGCGGGCGAAAACGAGATAGCGGTGCCGGCCGGCGGGCACGTCGAGCGAACCGGATTTTGTCCGCACCAACGCCACGCCGACGGCGGCGATGCCCCTTTTTGTTGTGACGAAACCGACCGCCTGAGGACGATCGGCCGGGCCGGCCGCCTTCACCGTCTCGAGCAGGGTCCACAGCGACGGCGCGAAGTAGTCTTCGAGCGGCTCCTCCATCGGCTTGCCGTCGCGATAGGCCATGATCGGCTTCTTCGCGTCATCGATGACGATCGCCATGTCGAAAAGCGCGCTGTTGACCGACATCTCGCCGTAATTGCTCACCGTCCAGGCCATGCCATCGGGCGCATAGACATTGACGGCGGCGTCGTCCCAGGCGGCGTAGTCGTCGAGCGTTGCGCCAAGTTGGTCCTCGAAGGTCTGCAGCGCCCCGATCGTCGTCTCGCGCGAGCGCTCGTCATCGAGAAGATTGGCATTTTCGGCCACGCGTTCCAGCGCCGTCAGCACCATGAAGGTGGCCACCGCGACGATGACCGCGAAGGAAAAAAGCACACCGGTGACGGCGATGTGACGGCCTATTCCCAACCCCTTGCTCTGCGATTTTCCGACGTTCTGCATTACAGCTCCCTGACCGTCCGACTTTGGCAGCCAAGGGTTCAAAAACGTTTAAGCAACCGATTGTTGAAATTTCCGGCAATCTATTTTTGCGCTTGCCGTCAATGCAAAGTTAAAGGCCTGTCGTCCGGGCAGCAGTTCGGGCGACGGGCATTAAAACAAGGAGCGTGTCGATGCCCCGCTAACCCGCCTTGTGATTGCCCTTGGGGAATTGTGCCGCGAGTTCGCTATACCACTTGCCGCTCTTCTTCACCGTACGAACCTGGGTCTGATAATCGACATGGACGAGACCGAAACGCATGCGGTAGCCCTCCGCCCATTCGAAATTGTCCATCAGGCTCCAGGCGAAATAGCCGCGCATGGGATAGCCGTCCCTGATGAGATCGGCCACGACATCGAGATGGTCGCCGAGATAGTCGAGGCGCATCGTATCGTCGACCTCGCCGTCGACGACACCGGTGTTCTCGCAGGCGCCGTTCTCGGTGATGTAGCATTCCGGCAATTCGTACCGGCGGTAGAGGTTCTCGACGAGGAGCTTCAACCCCGGCGCATAGATTTCCCAGCCGATATCGGTTTTGACGTCGCTCGCCGGCGGCGCTTTCACCGTCCAGGGGAAATCGCCTTTGCGTTCGGCATCGTCGGCAACCCGCTCGGGCGTGTAGTAATTCAGGCCCCACCAATCGAGCTTCTGGCTGATCAGCGTCATGTCGCCGTCTTCGATAACCGGCATGCGGTCGCCGAGCGCCTCGACGAATTCTGTCGGATATTCGCCCTTGAAGGCGGGATCGAAGAAAGCGCCGTTGTGGAACTGATGCGCCCGCTCAGCGGCGGCAAGATCGGCCGGGCTGCCGGAGCCGGGGATGACCGAGGCGGCGTTGAGCACCAGCCCGACGGGCACAGCAGGCGCTTCGGAGCGGATCGCCTCGACTCCGAGACCGTGGGCAAGGTTCATATAATGCATGGCGTGAAGGGCAGCCTGCATATTGCGCTCACCCGGAGCATGGATACCGTAGAGGTGGCTGAGCCAGACGATGCACCACGGCTCGTTGAAGGTTGCGACAGCGTCGAGACGATCGCCGAGACGGTTCATCACCGTCTTGGCATAGCGCTGATAGGCGTAAGCGGTCGAGCGCGCCGTCCAGCCGCCGTCGCCGGCAAGCAGCAGCGGCAGGTCCCAGTGATAGAGTGTCGCGAAGGTCTTGATCCCGCGCGCCTTACAGCCGTCGACCAGCCGGTCGTAGAAATCGAGGCCGGCCTCGTTCACCGGACCGCTGCCGTCGGGGATGATGCGCGGCCAGGCAATCGAGAAGCGGTAGGCGTCGACACCCATCTCCTTGATGAGATCGAGGTCCTGCTCCAGCCGGTTATAGTGGTCGCAGGCGACGTCGCCATTGTCGCGATTATGGACGCGGCCGGGCATGTTGCAGAAGGCGTCCCAAATGGATGGCTTGCGGCCATCGGCTTTGCCGGCGCCTTCGATCTGGAAGGCGGCGGTGGCGACGCCGAAGGTGAAATCGCCGGGAAGGCGGCCTGCAAGCGTTTTCGCATCGATCATCTGTAAACCCCGTCTCAGCGTGAATGGAGCGTTTGAGTTCGGATTTAGCCAAGCCGAAAAGCAAAGTACAGGCCGGGAAGGAGAAAAACTGCAACGTTACAGGAGCGACGCGGAGCGGCGGTGATTGCGCCGTTCCATCACCCTGACTGGCGGCGTTTTCCGCTCTGACTGCCCTCATAACGCGAATGTCAGCAGTCGTGACTTGCCCTCGCACCGGTGATCGCGGACACGTCCGGGACATCGCAAACATGAAAGGAACCCAATGCTGCCTTCGATCCATCTGCTGCAGCCGCATCTGCTGAGCCTGCTGCGCATCGTTTCGTCACTTATGCTGTTCAGCTACGGAACGCAGAAGATCCTGCATTTTCCGGCGGCGGCCAGCGTGCCGCCCGCGGGCTCGCTCTCCTGGATTGCCGGGCTGATCGAACTCACCCTCGGCTTCCTGGTTCTGGTCGGATTCCAGACCCGGATCGCAGCCTTCGTGCTCTCCGGCCTGATGGCCTTCGCCTATTTCATCGGGCACGCCTCGAAGGGCATCTACCCCGCACAGAACGGCGGCGTCGCGGCCATCCTGTTCTGCTTCGTGTTTCTGTATCTGGTGGCGGCGGGTGCGGGACCGCTCAGCGTCGACAATCTGCTGAAGCGCGACCGCTCTGCTGCAGCCTGATCATCATAGATGGAAAACGCCGAGGCGACTTCGAGCCGCCTCGGCGTTTTTCATTGGGCAATGCCGATCGGTAAATTCAAACCTTGACCCAGGCGCCGTTCTTCTTGGAGGACGCGACGCACGCTTCGACGAAGGCCACGCCCTTCACGCCGTCATCAACGGTGGGGTAGACCACCGCCTTGTCGACGGCCTTGCCCTTCTTGCGGGCATTGATCGCATGCGCGGCTTCCGTGTAAATCGTCGCAAAGGCCTCGAGATAGCCCTCCGGATGTCCCGACGGCACGCGCGTGACGCGGCCGGCGGCCGCGCCCGAACCGGCGCCGCCCCGTGTAATCAGCCGCTTCGGCTCGCCGAATGGCGTGTACCAGAGATAGTTCGGATCCTTCTGGGTCCATTCCAGCCCGCCCTTGCTGCCGTAGACACGCACCATCAGGCCGTTTTCATGGCCGGGCGCCACCTGGCTGCACCAGAGCATGCCCTTAGCCGGCTTCTCCGAGCCCTTCGCCTTGAAGCGCAGCATCACATGCGCATTGTCATCCAGCCGTCGGCCGGGAACGAAACTGTCGAGATCGGCGGCCAGGCTGTCGAGTTCCAGTCCCGATATGAAGGCGGCGAGATTATAGGCATGCGTGCCGATATCGCCTGTGGAGCCGCCGACGCCGGATTGGGCCGGATCGGTGCGCCAGGCGGCCTGTTTCTGGCCGGTTTGTTCGACCGCCTCGGTCAGCCAGTCCTGCGGATATTCGGCCTGAACGACTCTTATGTCGCCGAGTTCGCCGTTGGCGATCATCTCACGCGCCTGGCGGACCATCGGATAACCGGTGTAATTATGCGTGAGCACGAAGAGCGCACCGCTCTCGTCGGCGATCTTCTTCAACTTCTTTGCATCGGCAAGGTTCGACGTCAGCGGCTTGTCGCAGATGACATGGATGCCGCGCTTCAGGAATTCCTTGGCCGCGTCGTAGTGCACATGGTTCGGCGTGACGATCGCTACCGCTTCTATACCGTTCTTCAGCTTCGCCTCGCGGATCGCCATTTCACGGTAGCTGGAATAGGTCCGCGATGGATCGAGGCCGAGGTCGCGGCCGGACTGAACCGCCTTGTCAGGCGTCGACGACAGCGCGCCGGCGATGAGATCGTATTGATCGTCGATGCGCGCCGCGATCCGGTGCACCGCGCCGATGAACGCGCCGGCGCCGCCGCCCACCATGCCGAGCCGGATGCGCGGCTCACGGGTCTGTTCGGATGATGCTTCGATTGCCATTGATTCCTCCTGAAATTTAGCCTGGTGCGGATGCGCGCCCCTCATCCGGCTGCCGCCACCTTCTCCCCGCAAGCGGGGCGAAGGGGATATGCCGCAGCGTCTTTTCCGCTCTCAACGTTTGGTCGGGCAAGTCCCCTCTCCCCGTTTACGGGGAGAGGGTTAGGGTGAGGGGCACCCACCAGATGCCCTGTTTAGGAAAGCCCCAGCATCCGCCGGTTCGCCGCCTGATCGGTGCCGCTGCCGGCGAAATCGTCGAAGGCTTTTTCGGTGACGCGGATGATGTGTGCAGCAACGAACTCGGCCCCTTCGCGGGCGCCGTCTTCCGGATGCTTCAGCGCGCATTCCCATTCGACCACGGCCCAGCCGTCGAAATTATTGGCGGTCATCTTCGAGAACACCGCGCCGAAATCCACCTGACCATCGCCGAGCGAGCGGAAGCGGCCGGCGCGTTCCACCCAGCCCTGATAGCCGCCATAGACGCCCTGGCGCCCACTCGGATTGAACTCCGCATCCTTGACGTGGAACATCTTGATGCGGTCCTTGTAGATGTCGATGTTGTCGAGATAATCGAGGCACTGCAGGACATAGTGCGAGGGATCGTAGAGCATGTTGGCGCGCGGATGGTTCTTCACCCGCTCCAGGAACATCTCGAAGGTGATGCCGTCATGCAGATCTTCACCCGGATGGATCTCGTAGCAGACGTCGATGCCGTTCTCGTCGGCATGGTTGAGAATCGGCGTCCAGCGGCGGGCAAGTTCGTCGAAGGCTGTTTCGACTAGGCCGGCGGGACGCTGCGGCCAGGGATAGATGAATGGCCAGGCGAGCGCGCCGGAAAAGGTCGCATGCGCCTTGAGACCAAGGTTCTTCGATGCCGTCAGCGCCATCTTGACCTGCTCGACCGCCCATTCCTGGCGGGCCTTCGGATTGCCGCGCACCTCGGGGGCGGCGAACCCGTCGAAGGCTTCGTCATAGGCCGGGTGAACGGCGACGAGCTGACCCTGCAGATGGGTGGAAAGTTCGGTGATCTCGATGCCGTTTTCGCGGGCCTTGCCGGCGAATTGGTCGCAATAATCCTTGGAGGTCGCAGCCTTCTTCAGATCGATCAACTGACTCGCCCAGGTCGGCACCTGGACACCCTTGTAGCCGATGTCGGCCGCCCATTTGGTGATCGCGTCCCAAGAATTGAAAGGCGCGGCGTCGCCCGCGAACTGGCCAAGGAAAAGGCCGGGACCCTTGATCGTCTTCATGTCAGATTCCTCCCTGAATATCGACCGTAAACGTTTCTGAAGAGTTGTAGCACGCAATTTGACGGGCGCAAGGCGCCTCCTCGCCCTTACCAGCGTTTTGGCGCAAGGCCGGGATGCGATGTGGCTGCGAGCTAATCATGATGGGCTTTGGCGGGCAAGAGGTACGTGTAGCATTTTCACCTGCACGCTGTATGGGAGCATAAAAATGCGCCCATCCTTTCGAATGGGCGCATGTCGTCAAACGATGGATCAGAACGGAGAATCCGGGAAGTAGAAGTCCTTGGCATTGTCCTTGGTGACGAGCGTCGCGTCGAGGATATAGCTGCCGTGAACCGGAACCTGATCGTAGAGGGCGGCGGCCGTCAGCTCCATGGCCGTGCCGACCATTGCCGGCGGGTAGAGAACGTCGACCGGGATCATCTTATCGCCGTCCATGACCTTCTTGACCATGTCCTTGGAGCCGGCGCCGGCGACAACATACTTGATGTCGGTGCGCTTGGCCTGCTCGATCGCCTGCAGAACGCCGACAGCCATGTCGTCGTCCTGGCACCAGACGACGTCGATCTTCTGGTACTTGGTCAGGTAGTCCTGCATGACCTTGAAGGCATCGTCGCGGTTCCAGTTGCCGTACTGGCGGTCGAGAACCTTGACCTTCGAGCCGGCAATGCCCTTGTCGAAGCCGTCCTGGCGCTGCTGGTCGATCGGAATCGGCAGACCGCGGATGATCACGACTTCGGCGTCCGGCGTGGTGTCCTTGATGTACTTGCCGGCGACTTCGCCGAGAGCCGGGTTGTTGCCGGCGACATAGAGGTCGCGCACGGAATTGTCGTTGCTCGATGGCGCGCGGTCGACGAGAGCGACGAACTTGCCCTTGCCCTTGACCTCCTTGATGGCGTTGACGAGCGGATCCGGATCCGACGGCAGGATGACCAGCGCGTCGATGCCCTGCGTGTCGAGATCCTGCACGGCATTTGCCTGGCTGGCGGCATCCGGCGAGGTCTTGACGATGACGTTGAGACCGGGATGTTCGGCCATCAGCAGCTTGGCGACGCGTTCGGCATGGAAGACCACACCCGACGTCCAGCCGTGGTCGGCGGCCGGAATGGACACGCCGATCGTGAATTTCTTATCCTGGGCGTGAGCGGCGCCGGCGAATGTCACCGCCGCAACCGCCAGGCCCAACATCAATTTACGCATGCTGTTTCCTCCCAATATTCAGGGACTTTTCCATATCGGGACCGGACGCCCTGTAAGCCCGATCAATTTCAAGCCCGATTAATTTCAAGCCGGGTCAAAAGCGGCCGGTCACTTCATGATTTGCGCACCAGCGAGCGCTGCACGAACATGGCGATGATGATGATCGCACCCTGGATGGCGCCGATCAGATACTCGCTGATGAAATTCGAAAGCAGCATGATGTTGCCGACGAGCTCGAGAATGAAGGCGCCGCAGATCGTGCCCCAGACCCTGCCGGCGCCGCCCTTCAGCGCCGTGCCACCAACGACGACCGCCGTGATCGCCTGCAACTCCCACAGGATGCCTGTCGTCGCCGAAGTCGAGCCGAGACGGGGAACATAGAGCAGCACGGCAATGGCGACGCACAGGCCCTGGATTACGAAGGCGATCGTCCGCACGCGATTGACCGCGATGCCGGAATAGCGGGCGACGTCGCTGTTTGATCCGACGGCGACGACGTGGCGCCCGTAGCGAGTGCGGTAGAGGATGAAGGCCGCAACCGCCGTCACCGCGAGAATCACCGCAATCGGCACCGGCACGCCGGCGATATTGCCGAAATAAGCCGGACGATAGAGCGTCTGGATATCGGCCGAGCGCAGCGTGATCGCGCCGCCCTGCGATAGCCATGTCGTCAGGCCGCGATAGATGCCCATCGTGCCGAGCGTGGCGATGAAGGGTTCGATCTTGCCCACCGTGGTGATCAGGCCATTCGCCAGGCCGCAAAGCGAGCCGGCGACCATGGTGAAGACGACGGCAACCGTCAGCATCAGCGCCGGGTTCTCGATGGCGCCCGAATTCATCAGCAGGATCATCAGGCTGGCGACGAAGGCCACCATCGAGCCCACCGACAGGTCGAGATCGCCGGCCGAGATCACGAAGGTCGCGCCGACCGCGATAATGGCGATGAAGGCGCTGCGCGTCGCGACATTGGCAAGGTTGGTGATGCCGATGAAATTGGGATTGACCAGGGCTCCGACGATCAGAAGCAGCGCCAGGGCGACGAAAGGCGCGACCGCGCGCAGATCGACATCCCGCCAGGACCGGCGCCGGATTTCCCTGGTCTCCTCGTTGACACTCATTTCCAAAACCAACCTCCCGCCCCATCTTTTTTGGGCATCTTATCTGTTCGCTTCGGCCCTCAGGCCGCCGCCTTCTTCTTCAGCCCGGCGGCGTAACGCATGATCTCCTGCTCGGAGATCTCATCCCCTTCGAGCACGCCGACGATATGGCCTTCGCGCATCACCACGACCCGCGTGCAGAGACCGATGACCTCCGGCATCTCCGAGGAGACGACAATGATCGACCGGCCGTCGCGGGCGAGCGCCGAGATGAAATGATAGATCTGTTGCTTGGTGCCGACATCGATGCCGCGCGTCGGCTCGTCGATGATGATGATGTCCGGCTCGGTCTCCATCACCTTGGCGAGCAACAGCTTCTGCTGGTTTCCGCCCGACATCCGGCCGGCGACGATGTTGCCGTCGCGAACCCGGATGTCGAACCGGCGCTTGGCCTTTGTCATGGCGGCCGCCTCGCTGCCGGGGCTGAGATAGCCTCGGCGAGAATGCCTTCCAAGCGACTGCAGCGTCAGATTGGTGATCATGCCCGAGCGCAGCAGCAGCCCCTTCGATTTGCGGTCTTTGGTCATATAGGCAAGCCCGCAGCGATTGGCGGCATGCACGTCGCCGGGAGGAACAGTTTCCCCCTTGATCACAACCTCACCCTCGAGACGCGTCCGCAACCCGGCAATCGCCTCCATCAGCTCGGTGCGGCCGGAGCCGATCATGCCTGAGAAACCGATGATCTCACCCTTGCGCACCTCGAAGCTCGCATCCCTCACATAGCCCGTCGACACCGAGGCGACGCGGAGCACGACCTCCTCGTCGACATCGGGCTCGACCTTGGCGGGATAGAGACTGGACAGTTCGCGGCCGACCATCAGCTGGGCGATCGATTCCCCATCGAGAATGGACGTCGGCGAGGTCTTGATCCACTGGCCGTCGCGCAGCACCGTCACCCGATCGGTCAGTTCCATCACTTCGTCGAGCTTGTGCGAGACGAAGACGAAGCTGGTGCCCTGATCGCGCAGCTTGCGAACCTGCCTGAAGAGCATATTGGTCTCTTCCCGCGACAAGACCGCGGTCGGCTCGTCCATGAATACCACCCGCGCGTCGCGGCTGATCGCCTTGGCGATTTCGACCATCTGTTTGTCGGCGATGGAAAGCGTGCTGATCAGCGCATTCTCATCGACATGCGAACCGAGCACGTCGAGAACCTTGCGGGTCTCCGAGCGCATATATTTGCGGTCGAGCACGCCGAAGCGCGTGACTTCGCGCCCGAGGAAGAGGCTCTCGGTCACCGTCAGATGTTCGGCAAGGTTGAATTCCTGGTGAATGATGACGATGCCGAGCGCCTCGGCAGCACCGTTGGGCGGCAGGACGACAGGCTGGCCGTCGAGTAGGATCTCGCCGGAAGTCGGCTGCTCGAAGCCGGACAATATCTTGACGAGCGTGGATTTGCCGGCGCCATTTTCCCCCATCAGCGCATGGATTTCGCCGGCACGGAGATCGAAGTTCACACTGAAGAGGACCTGCACCCCACTGAAGGATTTGCATATGCGCCTTGCGGACAGCACCACGGGTGCAGTGTCGGTAGCCTCCACGGTCATCAGATCCTCCCCAAGCGGTTCTCCGTCCGCTGAACACTTATGTAAACCTTTACATACATCGTGTAAAGGTTTACATCGTTGATTTACACAGATCAGTTGAAGCCCGCCTTTGACCTCTCGACAAGTCTGTGTAGTGTCGCGGCGAAGACAGCCCCAAGGCAGAACTCAGTGTCGAATTCCACGCCCGCTACAATCGAAGACGTCGCCCGGATCGCCGAGGTCTCCATCGCGACGGTGTCCCGGGCGATTCACATGCCGGAGAAGGTCGCCAACTCCACCCGGCTCAAGGTCAACCAGGCGATCGCCATCACCGGTTACACCACCAATGCCATGGCGCGCAGCCTGAGGCTCGGCCGCTCTAACATGATCCTCGTCGTCGCGCCCGATATCGGCGACCCCAATTTCTCCAACATTCTCGTCGGGCTGGAAAACGAGGCGCGCGCGCATGGCTACGGCATCCTGATCGGCCATACGCAGAACGACGCCCAGCGCGGCCTCGAATATCTGAAATTCCTGAATTCCAACCAGGCGGCCGGGTTGATCCTGTTCACCGGCATCCTGCCCTTCGGGCACCAGACGATGACGGCGCGGCTGCCGCCGAGTGTCGGCGTTTTCGAGCCGGTCTTCAATGGCGGTATTCCCTATGTCGGCGTTGACGATACCGAGGGCGCCAGGAAGGCGGTGGACCTGCTGCTGGCCGAAGGGCATCGCAAGATCGCCTTCATCGGCGATTCGCGCACCCGGCTTGCCTATACCAGACGCCGCATGGGTTATGATGCCGGCCTCGATGCTGCCGGCGTCCCGCCCGATTTGAGAATCGTGCTCGAAGGCGACGGCACGATCGAAAGCGGCCGGCATGCTGTGGAGCAGCTTTTCATGCGGGATACGCTTCCCACAGCCTTCATGTGCGTCAACGATCAGACGGCGATCGGCGTCATGGTCGGCCTCGGCGCGCGAGGTTATGACATTCCAAGGGATTTCTCGGTGACCGGTTTCGACGACGTGCCGCAGGCAGTCTTCATATCCCCGCCGCTGACGACGATCCGCCAGCCGCGAACGGCAATCGGCAAACAGGCGATGGCGCTGCTGCTGGAGCTCCTGTCCGATGGCCGGCCGACCGAAACCGAGATCCTGCTGAGGCCGGATCTGGTGGTTCGAAACTCCGTCTCCGCACCGTCGCGCGCCTGGTCGAAGCGCTGAGCCGATAGAGGCTGAGGACTTCCACCCCGGTCGGAAAGAGTTACGCCGGCGGCCGATGGCCGCCGGCGTATTTGATCAGACGTAACGGTTGACGACGTTTTCGAGCAGTTCCTGCTTGCCGGATCTCGGCTGCGGGTTGACGTCCTTGGTCTCGACCCAACTGGTGATCTCATCCAGCGAATACTCTCCGCGGAACAGCTTCTGCGCCTCGGCGGATTCCCAGCCGGCATAACGATCGGCGAGCGGCTGCGACAGGGCCTTGTCCTCGATCATCCTGGCAGCGGCCTTCAGGCCGCGGGCGCAGCAATCCATGCCGCCGATATGGCCGATCAGTAGATCCGCCGGGTCGAGAGACTGGCGGCGCAGCTTCGAGTCGAAGTTGGTGCCGCCGGTCTTGAAGCCGCCGCCTGCCAGAACGTGATAATAGGCGAGCGCCATTTCCGGAACATTGTTCGGGAACTGGTCGGTATCCCAGCCGGACTGGTAGTCGTTGCGGTTCATGTCGATCGAGCCGAAAATGCCGAGCGCATTGGCAAGCGCCAGCTCATGCTCGAAGGAGTGGCCGGCCAGGATCGCGTGGCCCTGCTCGATATTGAGCTTCACCTCGTTTTCAAGTCCGTGCTTCTTGAGGAAGCCGTAAACGGTCGCGACGTCGTAGTCGTACTGGTGCTTGGTCGGCTCCTGCGGCTTCGGCTCGATCAGGATCGTGCCCTTGTAGCCGATCTTGTGCTTGTATTCGACGACGAGGTTGAGGAAGCGGCCGAGCTGGTCGAGCTCACGGCCGATATCGGTGTTGAGCAGCGTCTCATAACCTTCGCGGCCGCCCCAGAGCACGTAGTTTTCGCCGCCGAGCTTCTGCGTGGCGTCGATGCAGGTCTTCACCGTCGCGGCGGCGAAAGCAAAGACATCGGGATCCGGGTTGGTCGCCGCACCCGACATATAGCGCCTGTTGGAGAAGAGGTTTGCCGTGCCCCAGAGCAGCTTGGTGCCGGTGGCGGCCTGCTTCTCGGCGAAGTAGTCGACGATCTCGTTGAGGTTTTTGGTGTTCTCGGCGAAATTTTTGCCCTCCGGACGCACGTCGGCGTCGTGGAAGCAGTAGTAAGGCGCGCCGAGCAGCGAGAAGAATTCGAAGGCGACGTCGGCCTTGAGCTTGGCGGCCTTCATCGTGTCCTCGAACCAGGGGCGCAGGAACGTCTGGCCGCCGAAGGGGTCGCCGCCCGGCCAGGTGAAAGTGTGCCAATAGGCCACCGCAAAGCGCAGATGGTCTTCCATGCGCTTGCCCATGACGATTTCATCAGGCTGGTAGTAGCGGAAGGCCAGCGGATTGGTGCTGTCGGGGCCTTCGTATTTTACTTTCTGGATATCGCCGAAAAATCCGGTGCTCATGTTGGTCTCCTTGGGGTTCGTAATTCAGTCTTATCGTTTGTGCCATCCGGCCCCCTCATCCGACCTTTCGGGCCACCTTCTCCCCCAGGGGAGAAGGGAACTGAGGCGCCGCCGCGAATCTCTTCTCCCCAGCGGGGGTCCGAAGGACGGGTCGAGACGCGTGGCTCGACCCCGGTCAGTGCCGGCAGGCGGATGAGGGGGCCGCCGGCTCCAGTTCTCAATGCGCCAGCGACTTGATCGCCGGATAGAGTGCGCGATAGCGCCTATAGGCATCCTCGTAAGCATCGCTCAGCGCCAACACCGGCTCAATCGTGCCTGAGGTCACCGGCGGCGTGCAGACGGCAATCGGATCGGCCCCCGTAGCGGCGATCAGGCCGAGGCGGGCGGCGCCGAAGGCCGCGCCGAAATCGCCGTCGGCCAGCAGGTCGACCGGAACGCCGAGGGCAGTGGCGATCGACGCCAGCCAGTAATGCGAGCGTGAACCGCCGCCGATCGCGGTGACGCGGGAGATGCCGGTGCCGGCCGAGCGCAGCGCTTCGAGATTGTCGCGGATGGCGAAGGCGACGCCTTCGAGCACCGCCTGGGTGAGCACAACGCGGCTGCTTTCATGTTCGAGGCCGATGAAAGCGCCGCGGATGACGGCATCATTGTGCGGCGTGCGCTCGCCGGAGAGATAAGGAAGGAAGGTGACGCCGGTCGGCGCCTTCAGCGTCTCGCCGAGCTCACCGGTGAGATCGGCGGCCGACTTGCCGGTGACGCCGGAATGCCAGTTGAGCGCGTCGGTGGCCGAGAGGATGACGCCCATCTGGTGCCAGGTGTTCGGCAGTGCGTGGCAGAAAGCATGCACGGCGCTTTCCGGCTTCGGCAGATAGGAGCCGTTGGCGGCAAAAAGCACGCCCGAGGTGCCGAGCGAGACGAAGGCGGCGCCATCGCTGACGGTCCCCATGCCGCAGGCCGAGGCCGCATTGTCCCCGGCGCCGCCGGCCACGACGACATCACCTGATATGCCCCATTGCGCCGCCAGTTCGGGCCGCAGCGTACCGGCCTGCTCGGTGCCTTCGACAAGCGCCGGCATCTGCTCCCTGGAAAGATGGGTGGCGGCAAGCAGATCGGACGACCAGGCGCGCTTGCCGGTGTCGAGCCAGGAGGTACCGGCCGAATCCGACATTTCCGAGATATAGTCGCCGGTCAGCCAAAGGCGCAGATAGTCCTTCGGCAAGAGCACCTTGGCGATCCTGGCGAAGACATCGGGCTCATGCTTCTCGACCCAGGCGAGTTTCGGCGCGGTGAAGCCCGGGAAGACGATATTGCCGGTCAGCGCACGGAAGCGCGGATCGGCGTCGAGGGCCGCAGCCTCGACGTGGCTGCGCGTGTCGTTCCAGAGGATGCAGGGGCGCAGCACCTTGTCCGCGGCATCGATCAGTGTCGCGCCGTGCATCTGGCCGGAAAGACCGATACCCTTGACCGCGGCAAGCTCCTTCGGGTGTTTCGCCTTCAGCCCGGCGACGGCCTCTTCGGTGGCACGTACCCAGTGGGACGGCTCCTGCTCCGACCAGCCGGAATGGGGGCGGGAAACGTCGAGCGAACCATTGGCCGAGCCGATGATCGTCTGATCGCCGTCGATCAGCATCGCCTTGACGCCGGAGGTTCCGAGATCGAGACCGAGATACATGGGGTCTTCTCCTTTGCCGTTACGGCAGATTGTCTTTCACGAATATGTCGAGGCGGATGCGCTCCTGCGCGTCGATGACGGCAAGCCCGTCCGCCTTGGCTTTCAATATGCGGATGGCGCTGCGCACTTCATGGCCGGCGTCCTGATTGAGGATCGCATCGATGGTGTTGTCGATGAGCGCCGCGCGCGTGTAGGCGGTCAGTTCGTGGGCAATCACCGTCAGCGTCCGATCGACGGCCTTCTCCTTCAGCGCCCGGATGAGACCGCGATTGCCGGCACCGAGGCTGTAGACGCCGACGATGCCGGCATTACCGAGCGCATCGACAACGAGCCTATGGGCGACTTCGGGGTCGTCGCGGCCTTCGAGAACCGGCAGGACGGCCAGATCGGGAAATTCCGCGGCCATGACAGAGGCAAAACCTTCCAGCCGCTCGCGATGGTCGCGCACCAGCATGGAGCCGGCAAGCACGGCGATCTCACCCTTTCGCGACCCGAGAAAGCGGCCGAGCAGACGCGCCGCCGTGCGGCCGGCCGCGATATTGTCGACACCGGCATAATGATGGCGCAGCGACCCGGTGAGATCGGAAACCAGGGTGACGATGGGAAAGCGCTCGCGCACCAGCTTGTCGACGACGGCGCGCACCTCAGGCGCATCGGTCGCGACCATCGCGATGCCGCAAGGTCTTTCCCGGGAAAGCCCCTCGAGCACGGCGACCAAGGCGGCCGGATCGAAGGCCGGCACCTCGATGATGCGAATATCGGTGCGCTCGGCCGGCGAGCGCAGCACCGCCTGCCGGATCTCGGCATTCAGCCCATGCATGAAGGAATTGTCGCTGGCCGGCAGGATGAAGACCAGCGGATAGGTGCGCCCCTTGGCAAGATTGGCGGCGGCAACGTCCCTGATATAACCGAGCTCGCGGATTGCGGTCTCGACCTTCGCCCGCGTGACATGGCGCACGCCCGGACGCTGGTTGAGAACCCGGTCGACAGTCGCAAGACTGACCCCGGCAGCGGCGGCGATATCGTGAACAGTTGGCCTCATCATTCCTCCTGACGAGACCCTTAGCGCCAAATTTGATGTACGTAAATCAAAAAATCGAAAAGGCCGATTGGCACACTGTTTTCCAACACGGCCAGCCCGCTTCGGACCGACGACCGAGGATTACACGCTGATGACATAACGGCCGGAAGGCAGCAAGCAAAAAGGCCCTCCGGAGAGGGCCTTTTCAAGGGGCGGCAGGCCGGAGGTCAGTGGCCGCCACCGCCTCCCCCGCCTTGCGGCGCAGGTTTCTTGATCATGGCGACGCCGAAGATCATCGCAACGAAAAGCCCGGTCAAGATCAGGAAGACGTCGCTGAAGGAGAGGATCACCGCCTGCTTGGTGGCAAGGCCGACCATCTGTTTGATCGCGACCGAAGCGCCATCCATGCCGTAGGTGTTGAAATTGGCGGTCATGTTGTTCATCTGGTCGATCGCCGCCGGATTACCCCAGTCCATATTCTCCCGCAGCCGCTCGTAATGCACGTCCTGGCGGTTGGTGAGCACGGTGTTGATGACCGCAAGGCCGACGGCGCCGCCGAGGTTTCTGGTCAGGTTGAACAGGCCGGACGCGCCGCGGATGCGTGAGGGCGGCATCGTGCCGAGCGCGATATTGTTGATCGGGACCATGCACATCATCAGCCCGAAACCGCGCAGGACCTGCGGAATGAACAGCTCGTAGAAATCCCAATCGGCCGTCAGGTGTATCATGATGTATGTGCCGGCGGCGAAGCTGGCGAAACCGATCACCATCATCAGGCGCAGGTCCATCTTGGTCGACAGCTTGCCGGCGATCGGCGCGGTAAAGAACATCGCCAGCCCGGAGACGAACATCGTCTCGCCGATCATCAGTGAATCATAGCCGCGGATGCGGCCGAGATAGACCGGATAGATATAGGTGAGGCCGTAAAGGCCGATGCCCATGACGAAGGAAAAGATCGAGCCGAAGGAGAAATTCCGGTTCGCAAAGGCCTTGAGATCGACGACGGGGAACTCCACCGTGAAGGCGCGATAGAAGAAGACGATGGCACCAACGAGGGAGGCGACAGCGGCAATGGCGATGGAGCTGTCGTTGAACCAGTCGTTCGAATTGCCCTCTTCGAGCACATATTCCATCGTGCCGAGGAAGACGCCCATCGAGATCAGTCCCCACCAGTCGAACTTCTTGAAGAGCGACAGTTCCGGCTTGTCGAAATCGATGAAGTTCCAGGTGACGATCGTAACGATGATGCCGGGAACGATGTTGACGAGGAACAGCCAGTGCCAGGAGAAGGCGTGGCTGAGATAGCCGCCGACGGTCGGGCCGATGGTCGGCGCCAGCGTCGCGATCAGGCCGATGATCGGCGAAACGATGCTGCGCTTCGACGCCGGGAAGATGGTGAAGGCGGCCGCGAACACCGACGGGATCATGCCGCCGCCGATAAAACCCTGAATGGCGCGGTAGACGATCATCTGGTCGATATTCGTCGCCGTCGCGGCAAGCGCGCTCGCCATAGTGAAACCGGCCGCCGAGATCGCGAAGAGATAACGCGTCGAGATGATGCGCGCCAGCGTGCCCGAAAGCGGGATCATGATCACTTCGGCGATCAGATAGGCCGTCTGCACCCAGCCGACTTCGTCGCTGCCTGCCGAAAGGCCGGCCTGGATTTCGGCGAGCGAGGCCGAAACGATCTGGATGTCGAGGATCGACATGAACATGCCGAGCACCATCGCGAAGAAGGCGATGAGTTTCCTCGGATCCATGCGCTCATCGGCGTGGGCAGGTACCGCCGGAATCGTCCCCGCTGTTGCTGTCGCGCTTCCGGCCATCGGAGAACCTCCGCCCTGTCTAAAGGCTTACTTGCCCGGCGCCGTACGGGTATCGACGTCGACGACGACGCTGAGACCGGCGCGCAGGCGCCCGCTGTCGAGCGCATCCTGCGGCAGCGCGATGCGCACCGGCACGCGCTGGATCACCTTGGTGAAATTGCCCGTCGCATTTTCTGGCGGCAGCAGCGAGAAGACCGAACCGGACGCCGGCGAGAGCGATTCGACGGTGCCGACGACGGGATGGTCGCTATAGGCGTCGACATGGACGTTGACCTTCGAGCCGGCAACCAGATGCTGGATCTGCGTTTCCTTGAAGTTGGCGTCGATATAGAGCTCATGCACCGGCACGAGCGCCATCAGCCGCTGGCCGGGTGAAACGAGATCGCCTTCCTGGACCGAGCGATTGCCGACGATGCCGTCATAAGGTGCCTTGAGCACGGTGAAGGACAGATCGCGGGCGGCCTTGTCGCGCGAGATTTCCAGCGCCCGCACCGAGCCTTCGGCCTCCTTGCGCTGAGCCTGCAGAATGGTGATGTTGGCCTGCGCGGCAGTGATGTTGGCGTCGCCGCCGGCAAGATTGGCCTTGGCCTGGTCGAGCGCGATATTGGCATTGTCGAGATCGGCAGCCGTGCCGACCGACTTCGCCTGCAACTCGCTCTGGCGCTTCTGGGTGATCTCGGCACCGCGAACGGCCGCTTCGAGTGCCACCTTCTGCGCCTGCGCCTGCGCAAGGCTGGCATCGGCGCCTTCGATCTGCGCGTCGATGCGCTGCAGCGAAAGCTGTTCGGTGGCGATCTGGGCCTGCGCCTGATCGAGGGCGTTCTGATAGTCGCCGTTATCAAGCGTGGCGAGCACGTCGCCGGCTTTGACTTCCTGGTTGGCGACCACATTCACCCTAGCGACGTAGCCCGTGACCTTCGGCGAAATCGTTGCGATATCGCCCTCGATGTAGGCGTCGTCTGTCGACACCATGAAGCGGCCGTTCGTCCACCATTCGTAACCATACCAGCCGCCGCCCGCGAGAATGGCGAGCACGACGATCGGCAGCACCGGGCTGCGGCGCTTCTTGGCAGCCGTGGGTGCGGCGACCGAAGCCGGCACCGATTGCGCAGGCGCAGATGGCTTCTCGCGGACTTCCGCCGTCGGAGCTTCTGCAACGCTTGCGGCTTCAGCCTTTGCCTCTTCGGCTCCGGTATTTTCGCTGACGATCCGCGCGACGTTGCTTTTCTGGTTGCTCGACATGACCACTTTACCGATCTTGGAGTAAATAATCGAACTGAACGGTTCGGTTCAGTTGACTTAAACCTGTTTTACCGTCATATCAAGGTGTATAGAACCAATCGGTTCGATTTCTTTAAAGAAAATACGAAACCGTGAACACGGTTAAGGAAAAATGACGCTGAAACCCGACCATGCCGCCGTCTTCAGCCCTCCCGTTGGCGGAGGCCGGTTTGCTGCGGGCGAAGATCCGGCCAAGCGCCAGCAGATCCTCGCCGGTGCCAAACGCGTCTTTATGAAGATGGGTTTCGACGCCGCCAGCATGAACGACGTGACGCGTGAGGCCGGTGTCTCCAAGGGCACGCTCTACGTCTATTTCACCAACAAGGAAGAATTGTTTTCGGCGATGATCGAGGACGAGCGCGCCGCCTTCGTGGCCGCCGTGCGCACCGCCCTTGCCGAACATGACGATCCTGAAGCCGGCCTATACGAATTCGGGATAAGCTTCGTCACCCATATGACCGATGAAAAGGTCATCAATGCGATGCGCACCGTTCTCGGCGTGCGCGACCGCATGCCGGTGCTCTGTCAGCGCTTCTTCAAGGGTCCGGTAAACCTGCGCACCATCATGCGCGACTTCCTCGAACGGCATGTCGCCGAAGGCGCGCTTGAGATCGACGACATCGATCTGGCCGCCGGCCAGTTCCTCGATCTCGCCAGCGGCAGTTTCTTCAAGCTCCGTCTGTTCGGAAGCATGGAAGAACCGCCGTCCCGCGAGGAAATCGACCGCGTCATCCGCGGCGCCATCCGCGTCTTCATGGCCGCTTACGGCGCGCGCCGGCACGAGACCGCCTGACCGCATCCTTGACTGCCGCTTCCCGTCGGCTGAAACTCCGCAACAACGATCAAACCCGGCTGCCGGCTTTTCTCTAGAGAAGAAGAGCAACCAGGGGAGTAGGGATGAACGCCATCGCACGGGCTATATGGTTCATAGAGAGCCATTCCGAAAGCGATCTGTCGCTGGAAGAGATATCGGAAGCGGCCGGATTGTCGCGCTATCATCTGTCGCGCGTCTTCGGACTCGTCACCGGCCACTCGATCAGCGGTTATCTGAGAGGGCGGCGCCTCAGCCGCGCCGTGCCTGCATTGGTCGGCGGTTCATCCACCATTCTCGAGGTTGCGCTTTGTGCCGGCTACGGCTCGCACGAGGCTTTCACCCGTGCCTTCCGCGACCAGTTCGGCATGACGCCGGATGCAGTGCGCCGGCAGGGACACGCCCGTAACCTTGTCTTGCTGGAGCCGATCAGAATGGACCCCGCCCACCTCAACGACCTCGAACCGCCCCGTTTCGAAATCCTGCCGCCGATGCTCTTGGCCGGCCTTCAGGAGATCTATCCCTATGGCGGCAATGCCGCCATTCCCTCTCTCTGGCAGAAGTTCAATGCCCATTTCGGCCATATATCAGGCCAGAAAGGCAACGTCGCCTATGGCGTCTGCACGCATATCGACGGCGAAGCGGAGAAATTCCGCTATATGGCCGCGGCCGAAATTTCCGATGCCGGCGATCTGCCGGCGGATTTTACGACACTCAAGCTGCCGGGCCAGCGCTACGTCGTCTTTGCCCATCGCGGCCATGTCTCCGGCATTTCCGCGACGATGAACCGGATTTTCGGCACATGGTGGCCGACCTCCGGCCTGGAGCACGGCGCCATGCCCGACATGTTCGAACGCTATGACGAGCGCTTCGACCCCTATACCGGCATGGGCGTCACCGAAATCTGGCTGCCTATTAAGGAATAAAAGTCACATCAATTTCGTATACCCCCTTGCGGCGCTTGCGTAGCAGGCTGCCGACACTACATTGCGCGCGTCATTCACGCATGTGACGCAAGAGGGATATACGCTGATGCAGGAAATCATGACGCTCATTCAGGATCCGGCCGCCTGGGTGGCGCTCATCACGCTGGTGGTGATGGAAGTCGTTCTCGGGATCGACAACCTGATCTTCATTTCCATTCTCACCAACAAACTGCCGCCCGAGCACCGGGAGAGGGCCCGCAAGATCGGCATCGGTCTGGCGCTGGTCATGCGCCTGGGACTGCTCGGCACCGTCGCCTGGATCGTGCAGCTGACCGAACCGCTGTTTGAGGCCTTCGGCCACGGCTTCTCCTGGAAGGATCTGATCCTGATCGCCGGCGGCCTGTTCCTCGTCTGGAAAGCCACCAAGGAAATTCACCACACCGTCGATCCCCTAGACCATCAGGAGGATTTCATTGCGAAATCCACCACGACCGGCTTCGCATCGGCAATTGGTCAGATCCTGCTTCTCGATCTCGTCTTCTCCGTCGACAGCATCATCACCGCCGTCGGCATGACGCCGCATCTGCCGATCATGGTGATCGCCGTCATCGCCGCCGTCACCGTCATGCTGGTGGCCGCAAACCCGCTTGCCAACTTCATCGAGCGGAACCCGACGATCGTCATGCTGGCGCTCGCCTTCCTGCTGATGATCGGCACGACGCTGATCGCCGAAGGCATGGGCTTCCACGTGCCGAAGGGCTACATCTACGCCGCCATGGCCTTCTCGGCGTTGGTCGAGGTGCTGAACATGTTCGCACGCAATGCCCGCAAGCGGAAACGCGAGGGCGCCCACTGAGACTGAAGCGGGACGGCGCGTCGCAACCGGCGCGCCGTCCTCACTGCCCCGGGCCTTTGCAGACGTGGTTTTTCTTGACGCGCCCGGTTGAATATGGCCTAAGGCCAGCCGAACGGACGATCGGCGGATAGTGCGGGCGCATGCCCTTTTTCGGCCGGTTTGCCGATGAAGATATCTGCATCCTTCGGCCGAACGTCGCTTTTTCTAGAAAGCCGTCCGGCGTTCATTGACGGGCCATACCAATGACAACTTCCGGCGTCCGCGTCCGCATCGCTCCCTCGCCGACCGGCGAGCCGCATGTCGGCACCGCTTACATCGCTCTCTTCAACTATCTTTTCGCCAAGAAGCATGGCGGCGAGTTCATCCTACGCATCGAAGATACCGATGCCACGCGCTCGACCCCGGAATTCGAGACCAAGGTATTGGACGCGCTGAAATGGTGCGGGCTGGAATGGAAGGAAGGCCCCGATATCGGCGGCCCTTACGGCCCCTATCGCCAGTCCGACCGCAAGCCGATGTACCAGCCTTACGCCGAGGAGCTGCTGGAGAAGGGGCATGCCTTCCGCTGTTTCTGCACGCCCGCGCGCCTCGAACAGATGCGTGAGGCACAGCGCGCCGCCGGCAAGCCGCCGAAATATGACGGTCTCTGCCTCAGCCTGACGGCCGAGGAAGTGACCTCGCGCATGGCAGCCGGCGAGACGACCGTCATCCGCATGAAGATCCCGACTGAGGGCTCCTGCGACTTCACCGACGGCGTCTACGGCGATGTCTCCATCCCGTGGGATTCCGTCGACATGCAGGTGCTGATCAAGGCTGACGGCATGCCGACCTATCACATGGCCAACGTCATCGACGACCATCTGATGAAGATCACCCATGTGGCGCGCGGCGAGGAATGGCTGGCTTCGGTGCCGAAGCACATTCTGCTCTATCGCTATTTCGGCTGGGACCAGCCGGTCTTCATGCATCTGTCGCTAATGCGCAATGCCGACAAGTCGAAACTGTCGAAGCGCAAGAACCCGACCTCGATCTCCTATTATTCGGCGCTCGGCTATATCCCCGAAGCGCTGATGAACTTCCTCGGCCTGTTCTTCATTCAGATCGCCGAAGGCGAGGAATTGCTGACGATCGAGGAGCTCTCCGAAAAGTTCGACCCCGAAAACCTCTCCAAGGCCGGCGCGATCTTCGATATCCAGAAGCTCGATTGGCTGAACGGCCGCTGGATCCGCGAGAAACTGTCGGAAGAGGAATTCCAGGCGCGGGTGCTGACCTGGGCCATGGAAAACGACCGCCTGAAGGCGGGCCTGCGCCTGTCGCAGACGCGCATCTCCAAGCTCGGCGAGCTGCCCGACCTCGCCGGCTTCCTGCTAAAGTCCGATCTCGGCCTGCAGCCGTCGGACTTCGCCAAGATCAAGTCGCCGCCGGAAGAGATTCTGGAGATCCTCAACACCGTTCAGCCGGATCTGGAAAAGATCCTGGAATGGAATGTCGAGACGATCGAGGCGGAGCTGCGCGCGATCTCCGACCGCATGGGCAAGAAGCTGAAGGTCGTGGTCTCGCCGCTCTTCGTCGCCGTCTCCGGCTCATCGCGCTCGCTGCCGCTCTTCGATTCCATGGCGATCCTCGGCCGCTCCGTCGTGCGCCAGCGCCTGAAGCTGGCCGCGCAGGCGGTCGCCGCCCTAGTCGGCTCGAAATGACGCGGAAGCCCCTCCCCCTCCTGGGGAGGGGTTGGGGAGGGGCCTTTTTCCAGAAAACCCCTCCCCTCCGCTTCGCTCCGACCCTCCCCACAAGGGGGAGGGTTAGCGTCGAGCCAGTCGCCACGCTTCGGGTAAAACGAACGTTGGTTTAGAATTCATGCCGCATCGATGAGGCAAAAAACATGAACAACAAGACCGAAAACACCCTTTCCTCCGACGCGACTGAGGTGCGCGCCCAGAAGCTGAAGCTGCTGCGCGAACAGATCGGCGACGTCTATCCGGCGCATTTCCACCGGACGATGACCAATGCCGAGCTCGGCGCCAAGTACGAATCGCTGGAACCGGATGTCGAGACGCAGGATGTCGTCACCGTCGCCGGCCGCGTTTATTCCTCGCGCAACTCCGGCATGTTCATGGACATCCACGACGCCGGCGGCAAGATCCAGATCTTCAGCCATAAGGATACGACGCCGGAAGAGGCCCGCGCTCTGCTGCCGATGATCGACATCGGCGACATCATCGGCATCACCGGCATCGTGCGCCGCACCAAGCGCGGCGAGCTGACGATCAACGCCCAGAAGATCGAGATGCTGACCAAGTCGCTGCTGCCGATGCCCGAGAAGTGGCATGGCCTCTCCGACATCGAGCTGCGCTATCGCAAGCGCCATCTCGACATCCTGACCAATGAGGATTCGAAGCTGCGCTTCCAGCAGCGCTCGAAGATCGTCTCCGGCATCCGCCGCTTCATGGAAAATGACGGCTTCATGGAAGTCGAGACGCCGATGCTGCAATCGATCTATGGCGGTGCCACCGCCGAGCCTTTCAAGACGCATCACAACACGCTGAAGCTCGACATGTATCTGCGCATCGCGCCGGAACTGTTCCTCAAGCGCACGCTGGTCTCGGGCCTCACCGACAAGGTCTTCGAGGTCAACCGGAACTTCCGCAACGAAGGCGTCTCCACCCGGCACAACCCCGAATTCACCATGATGGAGTGCTACTGGGCCTATGCCGATTACGAGGACATGATGGACCTCGTCGAGCGCCTGTTCGAGACCCTGGCGCTCTCCATTCACGGCACCGCCGAATTCGACTTCGGCGACAAGCGCCTGTCCTTCAAGGGGCCGTTCAAGCGCGTGCCGATGCCCGACGCCGTCGAGGAAGCCACTGGCATCGATTTCCTGGCGATCAAGACCGACGAGGAAGCACGCACCGCCGCCAAGGCTGCCGGCTTCGCGGTAGAGAAGGATTGGACCTGGGGCGAGTGCCTTGCCTTCATCTTCGAGGAAAAGGTTGAATCGACGCTGATCCAGCCGTCTCACGTCACGCATTTCCCGAAGGACATCTCACCCTTCGCCAAGGAAGTGCCGGGCGAGCCGCGGCTGGTCGAGCGCTTCGAGACCTATTGCAACGCCTGGGAACTCGGCAACGCCTTCTCGGAGCTTAACGATCCCGAAGAGCAGCGCCGCCGCATGGTCGAGCAGCTCGAACAGGCGCATGCCCGCGGCGAAAAGGAAAAGCAGCTGGACGAGGAATTCCTCGATGCGATCGACCAGGGCATGCCACCCGCAGGCGGCCTCGGCATCGGCGTCGACCGTCTGATCATGCTGCTGACCAACGCGCCGTCCATCCGCGACGTCATCCTCTTCCCGGCCCGCCGCAACAAGGCCGACTGAGGGGAAGAGACGCAGGAAAACGAAAGCGGAGTGCCCGGCGCTCCGCTTTTTTTATGCTATCTGGTCAATGTGTCTTGGTGGGCGCAGTTTCCAGCGGCTCTTCGGCCGGCGATTCGGCCACGACATCGGCGCCGGCGCTCTCGGCGGCGGGCGCGGGCTCACCTTCAGCCGCCGGCGCTGCGCCATGGGCGCCGCCGGCGGGCTTCTTTTCCTTGCCCTTTGCCGCGTTTGTCGTCGAGCCGACCGCGACCGGGTCGACGCAATCCTCTGGATCCTCGAAACCGGCGCTGATCATGGCGATCTCGTCCACCGGCAGATCGATCCGCTCGCCGAAGAACAGCCCGTTTTCGCTGGCCTTGCCGTCATAGTAGCGCGCCGTGTAGGACTTGTCGTCGAGGCCGGGAACGGTCTTGTCGGGATGCGGGATATAGACGACATCGGCGCCGATCGCCCGGCCGCGAAGGTCGGCGCGCAATGTCGGGCCGTTCTCGTCGAGCACCACCACCTGAACCAGATCCGGCTTCTGCGCGGCATAAACGGCCTGGGCGACACGAAGCGCGGTCCTGACGCGCGTCATCCCGTCGGTCGGTTCGGTCTTGATGTATTTGCGCACCCAGATGTGGTTCTGCTTGCGGATCGTCACCAGATTAACATCGCTGCATTCGAGCCCGGAACCGCCACCGGCGGCACCCATCAGCCTGTCCTTGCCGACATAAACGGCCGCGCCGCCGGAAACGCCCGCCAGAAGAGCGACTCCACCGATGATGATTGCCAATTTCCGGGAAGGCCGGAACATGCGCAGTAAGGCCTTCACGCCAACTGCTCCGCCATCTGAAACTCCAACGCAGGACAAGTGCTGATAATGCTAAGGAAATGACGTTTCTGAAAGTTTAAGTGGGCGTGCGAAGCCTGCACCATTTTGAAAAAACACCAAAAAAGGTCCGCATTTTCCGAGCGCTTGCCACGGCCTGTTCCGCCATGCTCTAAACGCTGATGGCCTTCACGCTTCGCCAGGTTCAATATTTTGTCGCCGTCGCCGAACAAGGATCGGTAACGCGCGCTGCACAGAACCTGTCGATCTCGCAATCCTCGGTGACGGAAGCGCTGAAAGAGCTCGAAACCGACCTCGGCGTTGCGCTCTTCGAGCGCCATCCGCGCGGCCTGAGCATCACTCACAATGGCCATCAATTCCTTCGTCACGCGACGAAGATCCTCGCCTCCGTCTCCGATGCGCGCACCAGCTTCTCCGGCCAGCAAAGCGCGCTTTCCGGCACACTCAACATCGGCGTCACCTCGCTCGTCGCCGGCTACGTGCTCTCCGATCTCCTGGCGCGATACCGGCGCGCCTGCCCTGGAATCGAGGTCAGCGCCATCGAGGACAATGGCGGTTATCTCGAGCATCTTCTGGTCGGCGGCGAACTCGACGTCGCTGTCATGGTAATCTCGAACCTGCGCGACCGCATGGCGCTGCAGGCCGAGATCCTTGAAACCTCGCCCTATCGGCTCTGGCTGCCGATGGGCCATCCGCTGGTGTCGGCCGACATCATCTCGGTCGCCGACATCGCCCGCGAGCCGCTGATCATGCTGACGGTCGACGAAATCGAGGAGAATACCGGCAAACTGCTCTCGGCGCTCGGCGCCCGCCCGCATGTCGCCTTCCGCACCCGCTCGGTGGAAGCGGTGCGCAGCCTGGTGGCGACAGGCGCTGGCGTGGCGCTGCTGCCCGATCTCGTCTACCGCCCGTGGTCGCTGGAAGGCGACCGCATCGAGAGCCGCGACGTTTCCGGCTCACTGCCGGTCGTCCAGGTCGGCATGGTCTGGCGCAAGGGCTCCAGCCTGCCGCAGGCGGCCCGCGATTTCGTCGGCATCGCCGAAAGTCTGCGCTCCGGCCGCATCCGCTGATATCGGAATTTCCGATAACGCCTTTCTGATAAATGAATTTGCGAAAGCGGGCTTTTCGCGTCACCTTTTCATCCGGGAACAAACCGCCACGGAAAGTGGCAAGACCGGGAGACGGATGATGACGCATCTCTTGAAATCCTGCACGGCAGGACTCGCCTGCCTGAGCTTCGCGACACAGGTGATCGCCGCCGAACCGCTGAAGGCGCTCGGCAAGGGCGAAGGAGCGGTCAGCATCGTCGCCTGGGCCGGCTATATCGAACGCGGCGAAACCGACAAGAATTACGACTGGGTTACCGGCTTCGAAAAGGAGACCGGCTGCAAGGTTTCCGTCAAGACCGCCGCCACCTCGGATGAAATGGTCTCGCTGATGAACGAGGGCGGCTTCGATCTCGTCACGGCATCGGGCGACGCCTCGCTTCGCCTCATCGCCGGCAAGCGTGTCCAGCCGATCAACACCGATCTGATCCCGAGCTTCAAGACGGTCGACGAGCGGCTGCAGAAAGGCCCGTGGTATACGGTCGGCGACGTGCATTACGGCGTGCCCTACCTCTGGGGGCCGAATGTACTGATGTACAACACCGACGCCTTCAAGGACAAGGCGCCGACCAGTTGGAACGTCGTCTTCGAGGAGCAGACGCTGCCCGACGGCAAGTCGAACAAGGGCCGCGTTCAGGCCTATGACGGCGCGATCTATATCGCCGACGCCGCCCTCTATCTGATGGCCCACAAGCCGGATCTCGGCATCAAGGATCCCTACGAGCTGACCGAGGACCAGTACAAAGCCGCCCTCAACCTGTTGCGCGGCCAGCGCAAGCTCGTCTCGCGCTATTGGCACGACGCGATGATCCAGATCGACGACTTCAAGAACGAGGGCGTTGTCGCCTCCGGCTCCTGGCCGTTCCAGGTCAATCTGCTGCAGGCCGACAAGCAGAAGATCGCCTCCACCTTCCCGGAGGAGGGCGTCACCGGCTGGGCCGACACCACCATGCTGCACGCCGACAGCCAACATCCGAACTGCGCCTATATGTGGATGGAACATTCGCTGCAGGCCAAGGTCCAGGGCGACGCCGCCGCCTGGTTCGGCGCCGTGCCCTCCGTTCCCGCCGCCTGCAAGGGCAACGCACTCATGGGTGATGCCGGCTGCGCCACCAACGGCTTCGATCACTTCGACAAGATCAAGTTCTGGAAGACCCCGGTCGCCAAATGCACAACGCAGAGCGAATGCGTGCCATACCATCGCTGGGTGTCGGACTATATCGGCGTGATCGGCGGGCGGTAATTGCAAGTCGGCTTG
This sequence comes from Rhizobium sp. N324, assembly GCF_001664485.1. NCBI lineage: Bacteria > Pseudomonadati > Pseudomonadota > Alphaproteobacteria > Hyphomicrobiales > Rhizobiaceae > Rhizobium > Rhizobium sp. N324. The sequence goes on from NZ_CP013630.1 coordinate 4,097,447, forward strand.
TGTGGTTGAAGACCCCTCCCCAACCCCTCCCCACAAGGGGGAGGGGCTATAGGTGCACCGCCTCACTCCTCTCTGAAAGCCGAATTCTTCGCGAGGGTGCGGCAAGTTAAGCCCCTCCCCCTTGTGGGGAGGGGTTTGGGGCGGGGTCTTTTTAAGCCCGGACCAAAGCCCTCTCTAAACATGCAAGACCCGGAGTCCTCCATGACCTCAGCCGTCCGTTTCCAGCAGGTATCGCGCCATTTCGGCCAGGTTCGCGCCGTCGACGGCGTCGACCTCGAGATCGCGCCTGGCGAATTCTTCGCCATGCTCGGTCCGTCCGGCTCCGGCAAGACGACGTGCCTGAGATTGATCGCCGGCTTCGAACAGCCGAGCGCCGGCCATATCCAGATCTTCGGCGAGACGGCCGACGGCATCCCGCCCTATCGCCGCAACGTCAACACCGTGTTCCAGGACTACGCGCTCTTCCCGCATCTCAACATCCTCGACAATGTCGCCTACGGGCTGATGGTCAAGGGCGTCGGCAAGGCGGAACGGATGAAGGCGGCCGGCGATGCGCTCGATCTCGTCAAGCTGCCGGGCTACGGCGCCCGCCGCCCCGGTCAACTGTCCGGCGGCCAGCGGCAGCGTGTGGCGCTCGCCCGCGCCCTCGTCAACAAGCCGAAAGTGTTGCTGCTCGACGAGCCGCTCGGCGCGCTGGACCTGAAGCTGCGCGAGCAGATGCAGGAGGAATTGAAGAGCCTGCAGCGCGCGCTCGGCATCACCTTCGTCTTCGTCACGCATGATCAGGGCGAGGCGCTGTCCATGGCCGATCGTGTCGCCGTCTTCAACAATGGCAACATCGTCCAGGAAGGCACACCGCAGGATATTTACCGCCGCCCGAAGACCCGTTTCGTCGCCGATTTCGTCGGCTCCTCGAATGTGATCGCGCCTGAACTGATGGCCGCGCTCGGCGGCGAGAAACGCTGGGCGAGCCTGCGCCCCGAAGCGATCCGCCTGGCAAGCGACGGCGTCGAAGCGACGATCGAAAATGCAAGCTTCCTCGGCGCCGCCACCCGTCTCAGCGTCGATCTCAAGGGCAGCCGGCTGCATGTCATGCTGCCAGCCGGCGCGCCGGTGCCTGACCTCGGTGCCGGTATCCGCCTCGCCTGGCAGCCGGCCGATATCCACTACATGGACGATGCGGCATGACGGCGCTCACCCTGTCCAGCGGCAAGACATCGATCCGTCCGGGACGCGGCGGGTTCTTCGGCCGGCTGTCGGATACGTTCTGGCGGCATCCGAAGCTCTTGCTCTTCCTGATGCTGACGCCGCCGCTGCTCTGGCTCGGCATCATCTATATCGGCTCGCTGATCGCCCTGCTGCTGCAGAGCTTCTTCTCGATCGACGATTTTTCCGGGCTGGTGAATTACGAATTCACCCTTGCGACCTACGCCCAGCTGCTGAGCCCGACGAATTTCGACATCATCATCCGCACCGTCGTCATGGCCGCGCTGGTCACGGTGGCTTCCGCGCTGATCGCCTTTCCGATCGCCTATTACGCGGCGCGTTATGCACAGGGCAAATGGAAGGCGCTCTTCTACCTCGGCGTCATGCTGCCGCTGTGGTCGAGCTATCTCGTCAAGATCTACGCCTGGAAGCTGATCCTCTCCAAGGAAGGCATCCTGACCTGGATCCTCGAGAAGCTCCATCTCGCCTGGCTGCTCGACGGCATCCTCAATCTGCCCGTCGTCGGCGGCAATTCGCTGTCGGTGAGCTATCTCGGCACCTTCATCGTCTTCGTCTATATCTGGCTGCCCTATATGATCCTGCCGACCCAGGCGGCCCTCGAGCGGGTGCCCGGCAATTTGATCGAGGCCTCGGCCGATCTCGGCGCCACGCCGCGCCAGACCTTCCGCACTGTGCTTCTGCCCTTGGCGCTGCCCGGCATCGTTGCCGGTTCGATCTTCACCTTCTCGCTGACATTGGGCGATTACATCATCCCGCAGATCATCGGCTCGTCGAGGCTCTTCATTGGCCAGGCGGTCTATGCCCAGCAGGGAACCGCCGGCAACGTGCCGCTGGCGGCGGCCTTTTCCGTCGTGCCGATCGTCATCATGGCGCTTTATCTGTCGCTCGCCAAAAAGCTGGGAGCCTTCGATGCGCTCTGACCTCAAGAGATCGCCGCTGCCCTTAAAGATCGCCGCCGCTGGCGGGCTGCTCTTCCTGCACCTGCCGATCCTGCTGATCTTCATCTATGCCTTCACGACCGAGGAAAAGAGCTATCAATGGCCGCCGCCCGGCCTGACGCTACAATGGTTCGCCGTCGCCTGGGACCGGCCGGATGTCTGGTCGGCGCTCGGTCTTTCCGTGCAGGTCGCCGTCATTGCCACGGCGATCGCGCTGGTGCTCGGCACACTCTGCGCGGCGGCCGTCAGCCAGACGAAATTCTTTGGTCGTGAGGCGATCTCGCTGCTGGTCATCCTGCCGATCGCCCTTCCCGGCATCATCACCGGCATTGCGCTGCGCTCTGCCTTCAGCCTGTTCGACGTCCCGTTTTCGGTCTGGACCATCGTGCTCGGCCACGCCACCTTCTGCGTGGTCGTCGTCTACAACAATGCGGTCGCCCGCTTCCGCCGCACCTCCGGCTCGCTGATCGAGGCGTCGATGGACCTCGGCGCCGATGGCTTCCAGACCTTCCGCCATATCATCCTGCCGAATATCGGCACCGCGCTGCTCGCCGGCGGCATGCTGGCCTTCGCGCTGTCCTTCGACGAGGTCATCGTCACCACCTTCACCGGCGGCCAGCAATCGACCTTGCCGATCTGGATGCTCGAAGAACTCATCCGCCCACGCCAGCGCCCGGTCACCAATGTGGTCGCCATGGTGGTGGTGCTCGTCACTTTCCTGCCGATCCTGGCAGCCTATTACCTCACCCGCGACGGCGACCAGATTGCCGGCGCCGGCAAATAACAGGGAGAACATCATGGATACCCAGATGCTGATCGGTTCGCGTTTCGAAAAGGGCACGGAGACGGAAGAGCACATCCTGAACCCGAAGACCGGCGAGACGGTGATCGACCTTCCCGAAGCCTCGCTGTCCCAGATCGACGCCGCCGTCGATGCCGCCGAAAAAGCCTTCGCAGGCTGGTCGCAGACGACGCCGGGCGAACGTTCCGGCTACCTGCTGAAGATCGCCGATGCCATCGAGAAGGATGCCGCCGGCTTCGCCACGCTCGAGGCTTTGAATTGCGGCAAGCCGATCAATGCTGTGCTGAACGACGAGATCCCGGCGATTGTCGATTGTTATCGCTTCTTCGCCGGCGCCGTGCGCAACCTGCACGCACCGGCCGCCGGCGAATATCTGCCCGGCCACACCTCGATGATCCGCCGCGATCCGATCGGCATCGTCGGCTCGATCGCGCCGTGGAACTATCCGCTGATGATGATGGCCTGGAAGCTGGCGCCGGCAATCGCCGGCGGCAATACCGTCGTCTTCAAGCCGTCGGAGCAGACGCCGCTGACGGCGCTGAAGATGGCGAAGCTGCTTTCCGACATCCTGCCCGAAGGCGTCGTCAACGTCATCCTCGGCCGCGGCGAAAGCGTCGGCAACGCGCTGATCAATCATGCCAAGATTAGCATGATCTCGATCACCGGCGATGTCGCCACCGGCAAGAAGGTGCTGCAGGCCGCCGCCAAGACGGTCAAGCGCACCCATCTGGAACTCGGCGGCAAGGCCCCGGTCATCGTCTTCGACGACGCCGATGTCGACGCCGTCGTCTCAGGCATCCGCACCTTCGGCTATTACAATGCCGGCCAGGACTGCACCGCCGCCTGCCGGATCTACGCCGACGCCAGGGTCTACGACAATTTCGTCGCCGATCTCTCCTCGGCCGTCGCAAGCATCCGCTTCAACCAGGCCGACGACACCGAAAACGAGATCGGCCCGCTGATCTCCAGGCGTCAGCGCGACCGCGTCGAGAGCTTCGTCGCCCGCGCCTCGGAACACAAGCACATGGAGATCACCACCGGCGGCAAGGTCTCCGGCGACAAGGGCTTCTTCTTCACGCCGACCGTCATAGCAGGCGCGTTGCAGGACGATGAGATCGTCCGCCGCGAGGTCTTCGGGCCGGTCGTCTCGGTCACCCGCTTTTCCCAAGCCGACGATGCCGTCGCCTGGGCAAACGACAGCGACTACGGCCTCGCCTCCTCCGTCTGGACCAAGGATATCGGCCGCGGCATGAAGACCGCCGCGCGGCTGCAATATGGCTGCACCTGGATCAACACGCATTTCATGCTGGCCAACGAGATGCCGCATGGCGGCCTCAAACAATCGGGCTACGGCAAGGACATGTCGGCCTATGCGCTCGAGGATTACACCGCGGTGCGCCACGTGATGATCAATCACGGCTGAGCGGCGAGAAAGAAGGATCCGGAGAGGCGCCGTCGGGGAGACCGTATGCAAGGGGAATTGACCACCGCCGCTCCGGATCATTAGCCTCGTTGGCAGAGCCCGCAATGCCGTCTCATCCGAAGCCATCCGGAACAATTTCCCGGCTGCCGCGTCTTCAAGGCAAAAGCAAAGGATGATGCCATGCTGAAATGGGCTCTGATATTTTTCGTCATTTCGATCGTCGCCGGCTTCTTCGGTTTTTCCGGTGTCTCCGCGGCCACCGCGACCATCGCCCGCGTTCTCTTCGGCATCGCGCTGGTGATCTTCCTGATCTTCCTCGTCCTTGCGCTGATGGCCGGACAGGCGATCCTATGAGCAGCTGCTTCTAACAGAAGGTGAGATCGGCGGAAGCGCTATAGCCGCAATCGGCCGGATATCCTGGCTTTTCAGGAGAGCACCGCCCGCAGCCAGGGATGCAGTCTGTTTGTTCGCTTTCGCAGCAGATTGTCGATCGATATCGATCCGGCGCCGGACGCCGCCAGCACGAACATGCCCCCGGCAATCGCCAGGTCTTTCTCGAAATGCAGGAGTTCGTTCTGGCTGGCAAAATTCGTGTGAAAGAGCAAGGCGGTCGCCAGGCAGAAGAGCGCCAATGCGAATGCGCCGAGCCGGCTGAGGAAACCCGTCGCGAGCGAAAGGCCGGCGCCGATCTGAAGGGCAATGGTAGCAACTGCAACCGGCACCGAAAGCCCCAGTTCTGCGAAAGTGTCGATGGTCGCGGTGATATTCATCGCAAGTGACCAACCCTCATGCAGGAAGATCAGCGACAGCAGAAGCCTGCCCAGGAGAAGAATGACATCGGCCGGCCCGGGCCGGCTTGAGGCGCTTTCCATCATACCCTCCTGTACTCAGCTATTCGACCTTGCCGCCTTCGCATGTGATGGCTCTCTGGCTCGGATCCTCACGGCTGCGGCGATAGGGCGCATTATAGCAGGCTCGCCCCGACATTGATCGCCAGCGCCAGGATCGTCGTATTGAACAGGAACGACAGCACGGCATGCAGCAGTGTCAGCTTGCGCATGCTGGTCGAACTGACCGCGACATCCGCCGTCTGCGCGGCAACGCCGATGGTAAAGGAGAAATAGAGGAAATCCCAGTAACCGGGCTCTTCGATCCCGTCAGGAAACTTGAGGCCGCCCTCCTCGTCGGCACCACCATAAAAATAGTGGGCGTAATGGATGGTGAAGAGCGTGTGCAGAAAGATCCAGGAGATCAGGATCGTCAGCACCGCGGCGCCCGCGCGCGCCAGCGCGACGTCAGGTGTTGCTTCCTTGATCGAATGAAGCTCAATGCCGATACCGGCGATGCTCGCAAGTGCTGCACCGATCGAAAGCGCCAAAAGGACGGTGTCGGAGAAATCGAGGTCCGCGGAGCGTTTCCGGATGCTTTCAACCGTCGCCCGCAGCATCTTGCGCCAGCTGAGCGCGACAAAAACGCCGGCGCTGATATTCCAGCCGAACAAGATGTTGCCGGCACTGACGTCGCGCGAGGTCACAGCCAAGAAGACCACTAGTCCGGCAAGGACCGATATGATGAAGCTCGCATGCTTGTAGGCAAATGCCGCAAGGGAATTTGCCTGTTCCTCATCCACCATACCAGTCTCCGACAGCATATGCCCTTGATAACAGCACGAAAAAGGCGCGCCTGCCAGCGGCAGCCGCGCCTTCGATTGCATGCCGTGCTCTATCAGGCGGCGGCGAGCTGCAGTTCCTTCTGCACCATGGTGCGCAATGTTCCGAGATCCTTGGCGAAAGCGCGAATGCCTTCGGCGAGTTTTTCCGTCGCCATCGCGTCTTCGTTCATCAGCCAGCGGAAGGTCTTCTCGTCGACAGAGACCTTCGGATCCGGCTTGCGGCTCTCCGGCGAGAGCTTGCGCTCTAGCTTGCCTTCATCCTTGGCGAGCTCGTCGAGCAGGTTCGGGCTGATGGTCAGGCGGTCGCAGCCGGCAAGGGCTTCGATTTCGCCGGCACTGCGGAAGGAGGCGCCCATGACGATCGTCTTGATATCGTTCGCCTTGTAATAGTTGTAGATTTCACGGACGGAGATGACGCCCGGATCTTCCTCGGCCGTGTAGTCCTTACCGGTTGATTTCTTGTACCAGTCGAGAATGCGGCCGACGAAGGGCGAGATCAGGAACACTTTCGCGTCGGCGCAGGCGATCGCCTGGGCCTTGCTGAAGAGAAGCGTCAGGTTGCAGTCGATGCCTTCCTTCTGCAGCACTTCGGCGGCGCGGATGCCTTCCCAGGTGGAGGCGAGCTTGATGAGGATGCGGTCCTGATCGATGCCGCGGTCCTTGTAGGCGGCGATGATCGACCGAGCCTTGGCAAGCGAAGCCTCGGTGTCGAAGGACAGATCGGCGTCGACCTCCGTCGAAACACGGCCCGGCACGAGCTTCACCAGCGCGGCGCCGACCGAGATGGCGAGTCGGTCGGCGACGGCCGAAGACACGGCTTCGGAATTGCCGCCCTTTTTCTTGCCCCAGGCGACGGCTTCCTTGATGGCGTCGGCAAACATCGGCGTTCCCAGCGCCTTCAGCACGATGCTCGGGTTCGTCGTGCAATCCACGGGCTTCAGGCGGGCGACGGCCTCGATGTCGCCGGTATCGGCGACGACGGTGGTAATCTCGCGGAGTTGGTCAAGCTTGGATGTCATGGTCAATAATCCTTGTTGAACTTGGGCTGCGACCGGCGCGAGTTCCGCCCGGCAAAGGTGATCTACCGACAGGCTGTCTGCATGCTGCAGGCGAAAAGGCGCGCATCCGTCACGGATGATTCATAAACGTGAAGGACAGTGGCCGTGTTCCCGCAGGCAAACCGCACGCTGAACGCCGGCGATGCCGCCTGCGGCTGGAAGGCCGGTCGTGACTTTCGGCATGCCCGCACTATGTCCTCCTCGGACGGACAGAACGATTTCGTGTCGCCAGGACTATCACCGTTCGCCCGCGGAAAAGTCAAGGACATTTGTGCATTTCAATTGACATAAGTGTCACACCCGTCATTATCCCCCCAACAACGCGCCGTGGCAGCCGTTCATCCCCTGAGGGATCTAGGGCAAAAATTCGGCTGGAGGAGATGTGGTCAAGCTCAAACGCGGCACACACACGGCCTATTCCGAAGCGTCTTCGCTGCGGCTGAGGGCGGCATGGCTCTACTATAATGAAGGCCTGACCCAGAAGGACGTCGCCGAACAGCTCGGCATCAGCCGCACCACCGTCATCCGCCTGCTCGACGAGGCGATGAAGCGCAGCGAAGTCCAGATCTGGATCAACGATTCGATTGGCGACTGCGTCGAGCTTTCGGTGAGACTGGAGCGCGCCTACGGCCTCGACGAAGCGATTGTCGTTCCGGCACCGGTCAATGGCGACGTCGACGCGCTGGCCAGGAATGTCGGCCTGGCGCTCGGCCAGTTCCTGTCCGAAGCCATCCCCGACGATTACACCATCGGCGTCGGCTGGGGCCGCACGATGACCGCTTCGCTGTCGAGCTTCCGGCCGCCGCGCCGCGCCAATTGCAAGGTCGTCTCGCTGCTCGGCGGCATCGTCGCCGTGCACCAGACGAACCCGATCGATTACACATGGCGGCTGGCCAACCAGCTCGGTGCCGAATGTTATATGTTCCTGGCGCCGCTCCTCGTCGATTCCGTCGAGACCAAGCGCAATCTGATCGAGAAATGCGGGCTCGACACGATCTACCGTCTGGCCGAGAGCCTCGATCTGGCGATCGTCAGCTGCGGCGATATCGGCCCGCATTCGACCTCGCTGTCGGAGGGCTGGATCTCGAAGGCCGAGCTGCAGGAACTGATCGATGCCGGCTGCGTCTGCGACACGATGTTCAACTTCCTCGATGAGGACGGCAATTCGGTCGACCACTCGATCAATCGTCGCGTCATGTCCGTCGATCTCGACACACTGAAGGAGGCCAAACATATCGTGCTCTCCTCCGGCGGCGCCCACCGCGCCGTCGCCATCCGTGCGACCATCAAACGCATCGGGTGCAACACGCTGATCACCGATGAAAGTGCTGCGCGCGCACTGCTGGAATTGGCCGACACATCTCCGGCTGCCTCTTCTCCCCAGCGGGGAGAAGTGCCGGAGCGATAGCGAGGCGATGAGGGGGTGAGCGACGCTAGGAGCGAACGGTCGGAGCGACAAGCGACGACCGACCTCCCACTCCGCCTATCAGGCGTGCGCCGACTCCCAGCCAAGCATCGCCCGCTTGCGGGTCAAACCCCAATGGTAGCCGGTCAGCGCGCCGTTCTTGCCGACTGCCCGGTGGCATGGCACCACGAAGGAGATCGGGTTGGCCCCGACCGCCGCCCCCACGGCGCGCTGCGCCGTCGGCCGGCCGATATCCTTGGCGATATCGGAATAGGTGACCGCCTTGCCGAACGGGATTTTCATCAGGCTTTGCCAGACGCTGACCTGGAAATCCGTGCCGATCAGCACGACCCGCAGCGGCTGTTCCGAGGACCATTTGCCGGGCTCGAAGATGCGGGCGGCATAGGGAACCGTCGCCTGCAGGTCCTCGACATATTGGGCATTCGGCCAGCGGCAGGTCATATCCTCGAGGCAGGCCTTCTCGTCGCCGGAATCGCTGAAGGCAAGGCCGGCAAGGCCTCGGTCGGTCACCATGATAAGCGCAACGCCGAAGGGGCAGATGTGGAAGCCGTAGCGGATGGTGAGACCGCCGCCCTTCGCCTTCCATTCGCCAGGCGACATCGCCTCATGGGTTACGAAGAGATCGTGAAGCCGGCTCGGGCCGGAGAGGCCGACCTCGATCGAGGTCTCCAGCAGCGGCATGTCTTCCTGGCGCAGCAGCCGCTTGGCGTGATCGAGCGTCACCGCCTGCAGGAAGCCCTTGGGCGACAGGCCGGCCCAGCGGGTGAAGGTCTTCTGCAACTGCGTCGGCGACTGGTTGAGCCGCGCCGCGATCGCCTCCAGCGAAGGCTGGTCGCGATAATCCTCGGTGATGAGTTCGATCACCCGGCGGACAATGTCGTAATCCGGGCCGTCAGGTGTGATGTCTGTTTGCAGGTTCGCAATCATATTCATCGTCTTTCTCCTTGTCACAAGGAGATAATCAATAGGGTGTTTGCAAACCACCCGTTTCTTGCGCACCCGGCGGATAGGCTCAAATACGCTGTTTAACCGTAGCGAGCGCCCCCTTGAAGGCCTTGGCAAAACTTTCGCGATCGTCGGGATTGAGGAAGGAACCGATATCGGTGCGCCGGCCCTCTCCGAAGATCTGCATGGAAAGGATGCCGATCTCCTGGTGTCGGCGAACGAGAAAGCGCGCCCAGAACGGGTTGAAGTGATGCTCGACCATCCGTCCCGATGGTGCGAACTTGCGCACCGAAACGTCGGTACGCGACACCGTCACCTCCTCACGCGCCCTGCCGGAGCGGTAGCTCAGCCAGAAGGCGCCGTAGAGCAGGGCGAAATCCAGCCCGAAGAAGAAGCCGATCGGCCAGGCGCCGGTGGCGACGAAGAACATGCCGTAGAGGAAGCAGATGGCACCGGACAGGATAAGCAGCACCCTGAAGCCCCGGCGGCCGAGCGACCGGTGGGGGAAGAGCTCGGCGGCGAAAACAGGCTGCTCGCTGGAGCTGTCGGCGTTGCTTTCCATCATAGCTGGTGAGTATAGATTCCCTATGGCGAATCCGAAACTTAAATCCGCAACCAAACCATCGCAAAACTTGAATGTGATCGCCCGCCGCAAGCCGGCGGCGGCGGTGAAGACCGCTTATTCGCTGGCCGAGCGCGAGGAGGTCTTCCGCCGCTTCTCGGTGCAGCGGCCGGAACCGAGGGGCGAGCTCGAGCACAGCAATCCTTTTACCCTCGTCGTCGCCGTCGCCCTGTCGGCGCAGGCGACCGATGTCGGTGTCAACAAGGCGACGCGCGCGCTTTTCAAGGTGGCCGATACGCCGGAAAAGATGCTCGATCTCGGAGAGGAGCGGCTGCGCGATTACATCAAGACGATCGGCCTCTATCGCAACAAGGCGAAAAACGTCATCGCACTCTCGCAGATGCTGGTCGATGATTTCGCCGGCAAGGTGCCGGAGACACGCGACGAACTGGTGAAATTGCCGGGGGTCGGCCGCAAGACCGCCAATGTCGTACTCTCAATGGCCTTCGGCCAGGCAACGATGGCCGTCGACACGCATATCTTCCGCATCGCCAATCGCATCCGGCTTGCCCCGGGCAAGACGCCTGACGAGGTCGAGACGCGGCTGATGAAGGTGATCCCGCAACATTACCTCTATCACGCCCATCACTGGCTGATCCTGCACGGGCGCTATACCTGCAAGGCGCGCCGCCCCGAATGCGAGCGCTGTGTTATCGCCGATCTCTGCAAGTCGCCGGAGAAAAGTTGGGATGTGCCGGCCCCACTCGTCGAGCTACCGCCGCAGGTGATTGGCGAGGCCGTCGAGTAAGGCTGCAATCGCCTGCTCGTAATCCTGCCTCTTCCCGCCCGCTTCGATCGCGATCGCCGCACGGTCGAATGCGGCCGACAGCAGCGATGTCAGCGGCTCGAGCAGGCTTCCTGCCGCGGGCATCAGTGCTGCAAGTCCTCTACGCAAACTCGCCTCCGCATTCTCGGCATCCAGTGCCGCAGTCGCCGGCAAGCCGAGCACGGCGGGCGCTTCCATCAGCAGCAGCCGCGTTCGCCCGGGCTGTGCCATTGCGGTGAAATAGGCCGAAGCGCCGACAATCAGCGCGTCGCGCGGCCCATCCTCCGACGCTGAAGACGCCTCGATTGTCTTGGCTACCTCTTGCATTTCGGCCGCGATCACCGCGCGGAAGAGCGCCCTCTTGTCCTCGAAATGATGGTAAAGCGCCCCACGCGTCACCCCTGCGGCGGTGACGATCTCCGGCGTCGCCGTGTCGGCATAACCCCTCTCGACAAAGAGACGCCGGCCGGCATCGATCAGCGCCTGCCTCGTCTGTTCGGTTCTCTCGCGATTGCTCCGGCTCATGGGTCTATTTACATACAAACTGATTGTATGTTAATGGCTAAAAACATACAGACTGCATGTAAAATAGAAAGGGAGCGAGACATGAAATCGACCAGCTATTATCCGGTCATCATGACCGGCGACGTCACCGGCACCGCCAGCTTCTACTGCACGCATTTCGGCTTCAACGCGCTGTTCGAAAGCGATTGGTACGTTCATCTGCAATCGGCCGAGGCAGAGCACATAGCGCTCGCCGTCCTTGACGGCAGCCACGAGACTATCCCGGCCGTGGCCCGCGGCAGGATCTCCGGCCTGCTGCTCAATTTCGAGGTCGAGGATGTCGACCGTGTCTACGAAACCTGCCGGAGCGCCGGCCTGCCAATTCTGCGAGAGCTCCGCGATGAGGATTTCGGCCAGCGGCATTTCATCACGGCCGATCCGAACGGGGTGCTGATCGATATCATCACGCCGATTCCGCCGAGCGCCGAATTCGCAGCGATGTACGCCGCCGCGGCCCTGCCCGGCTGAACTCACCCCCGAAAGCCGGCATTGCGTGCGGAAATCATCTTGTGCAGATGCACCATCATGCCGGCGGCAAAGAGCGGCGTCAGAAGATTGACGAAGGGGATCGCCAGAAACAGCGCGATCACCAGCCCGCCAAGAAAGACGGTGGAGGCATGTTCGGCGCGGAAGAGCCGCGCCTCCTCGGGCGAACGGAAGCGCATGGCGGCGAATTCGAAAAACTCCCGTCCGAGCAGATAGCCGTTGACCAGAAAGAAGGCGATCAGATTGACGCCGGGGATGAACAGCAGCAGCAGCGCAACGATATTGCCAAGGATCACCACGCCGAGGAACTTGACCGAGCTTGAGATCGCCGGGCCGAGCGGCATGGCGGTGCCCGCCGCATCCCTGGGATAATCGCGTTTTTCGATGACGTCGGCGACATCGTCGAGAAACAGGCCGGCGATCAGCGCCGTGACCGGCGAAAGCAGCAACGCCAGCATCAGCGCAAGGCCGATACCGGCAAGGACTGCAAAAACCAGGGCGAGCCATCCCGCCCAATCCGGCAGATCGGGAAAGAAGCTGGTGAGCCAGGGAAAGAGGAAAGCCATGAAGGCCCCGCGCAACGCGAACCAGAGTCCGGCCAGCACGAGAATCGTCAGGCCGAGCACTTTCCAGAAGACCGAGCGTGTTTCCGGCGCGAACAAATTGGTCAACGACAGTCGAGCGGCGTCAAGGATCATGTCTCAGGCGTCTCCGGTTGCGCGGAAGATGTAGGAAAGATTGATGCCACCGACAAGAGAGAATAAAATTGCATGCGGTAATAGAAAACTTGTCGAAAATTAAATGCTAATATAGTATTGTCGCCTATCAATATGCATGGGCCTGAGAAGCAGCTTCCGAAATAGTTGCAAAGACAAGGGGTCGCAACAGCGCATCCACGGAACGCCTCTGAGGTAAAACGGGGGAGGCTGATGTGGAAGACTTTGTCCAAAAACTCAGGCAATACGCAAAAACCGGCACACCGGCCGAACGCCGTATCGCGAAATATTTCACCGAACACCTGAACGACCTGCCGTTCGAGACGGCTGCCTCAGTCGCCGACAGGCTGGATCTGTCGCCGATGACCGTCGGGCGCTTCCTGCGCGCGCTCGGCTATCAGGGATTGGACAGCGTCAAAGTGGAAATTCGCGAGACCGTGACGACATCGCCTGCGCAATTGCAGAGCGCCATGAGCGAGTTGCATCAGGACGCCGCCGAGGGCAAACCGCTCGCCGTGCTGGTTGCCGAACAGATCCAGGCTCTCCACCATATCTATCATCTGACGGCGCAGCCGCACTGGTCCGAAGCCGTCAATCTGATCAGCACCGCCCGCGAAGTGTCGATCGCCACGCATGCCCGGCTCGCGAGCCTTGCCCATCATTTCTGCCAGCGGCTGACACAAGCCCGCGACGGCGTCCGCACACTCGACGGCGCCGACAACCGTTTTGCCGAACTCTTCGCCAGGCTGGCGGTCGACGACGCGCTGCTCGTCATCATCGATTGTCGCCGCTTCGCCAAGGCCCGGCTGCTTGCCCGGACCGCGCGGCGCTACGGCTATAAGGTCGTGCTCATTTCACCGCAGCAGGCGGACTGGATGGCGGACCAGTCGAACGTCATGCTGCCCTTGCCGCCCGCCCGCGCGCCCGATCTCGACAATCTGCCGCCGCTGATCGCGCTGCTCGATTGTCTGTCGGAATCGGTCATCCTCGAAGTCGGAGAAGAGGCCGCTCTTCGCCGCCGCCGCATGATGGAATTCGCCACCGTCCTCGGCGAGGCGGCGAACCACTGAACCGTTACTGCATTGTCTCAAGCTCGGCGCGGTGCCGGTGCATGGCGAGTAGACGGCGGTAGTCGCGGTCGTAGAGCGCCTGTTTTGCCTTGTCGGGAAGCCGTTCATCGCCGCCCGGATACATCGCTTCGCCGGCCGCCCCCAGATCGCCGTGCAAGCCGCAGGCGACGGATGCGGCGATCGCCGTGCCGAGTAGCACCGCCTCGTTCATCTTCGGCACCACGACCTTGCAGCCGGTGGCATCGCTGTAGAGCTCCATCAGCACCGGGTTCTTCACATGCCCGCCGGCAATATGCAGCGTATCGGGCACGTAGCCGTATTCCTTCATCATTTCCAGTATATGGCGGATGCCGAGCGCAATCGCCACGGCAGTGCGCCAGTAGAGCGTGCAGAGACCATCGAAGGATGTATCGAGGCTCAGCCCGCTGATGACGCCGACGGCGTGCGGATCGGCGAGCGGCGAGCGGTTGCCATGGAAATCCGGCAGCACGAAAATCCGCGCCCCGAAGGCATCGCCCTCTTCGGCCCGCAATTCGGCGATGCGCGCGACGATCCTCTGATGCAGCGCCGCCGTCGGCTCGCCGCCGGCGGCATGCATGCGCACGATATGGTCGAGCAGTGCGCCGGTCGCCGATTGCCCGGCCTCCACCAGCCAGGATTGCGGGAAGACCGCTTCGTAATAGGGGCCCCACATGCCATGGCTCGGCTTGCGCTGCCTGGAGAAGGTGACGATACAGCTCGACGTGCCGGCGATCAGCGCCAGTTGGTGCTCGCGCTTCGCTGGATCGGCGGCATAACCCCCGAGTGCGCCGAGCGCGCCGGCATAGGCGTCGATCATCCCGGCCGAGACATGGCAGTCCGTGGTCAGCCCCAGCGCCTCCGCCGCAGCGGGCGTCAGCCGGCCGACGCTGCCGCCGACCGGCACCGTCTCGTCCGGCAGCTGGCCGCGCGCCTGAAGGTCCTCGAGGCCGATGCGCTCCAGGAACTCCTGCTGCCAGCCCTTTTCGAGATGGGCGAGATAATTCCATTTCGCGGTCAGCGTGCAGCGAGAGCGGGCAGCCGATCCGGTTGATTTCCACGTCATGAAATCGGCGAGATCGAAGAAGTAACCGGCTCTTTCCCATGTGGAGGGCAGCTTCTTCTTCAGCCACATCAGCTTCGGCATCTCCATTTCAGGCGACATGACATGCCCGGAATGTTCGAGCACCGCGTGCTCCGTCGCCGTGCAGAAATCGGCTTCCTTCAGCGCCCGGTGATCGAGCCAGACGATCGTGTCGAAACGCCTTTCGCCGCCGATGGAAACGCTGAGCTGCCGGCCTTCGACGTCACGCACGACAAGCGAGCAGGTGGCGTCGAAGCCGATCGCGCCGACCGAGGCGGCGGCAATGCCGGACTGCTGCATCGCCCTCTTCACCGCCGTGCAGGCGGCGGACCAGATATCCTCGGAATCGTGTTCGGCATGGTTCTCGCGCGGCCGGTTCATCACGATCGGATGTTCGGCCTTGGCGAGCAGGCGGCCACGGGCATCGAAGACGCCGGCGCGCGCACTGCCGGTGCCGACATCCACCGCAACCACATGATCCCGCATCAAATCTTGATCCCGTCCAGCTTATGGTTGCGGACAAGGTGGATCAATTCAGGCATGGCGTCAAACACCACTTCCGGCGAAAGCCGGTCGAGTTCGGCACGGTATCCGGCGAAGTTGGCATGCGAGCCGCCGGTGAAGGCGAAGACCGCCATACCTGCCGCCTTGGCGGCTGCAACGCCGGCCGGGCTGTCCTCGACGACAATGCAATGCGCAGGCTCCACCTGCATTTCGCGCGCCGCATGCAGGAAAAGATCGGGCGCCGGTTTGCCGCGCTTGACCATCGTCGCGCTGAAGATGTCGGGCAGTCTGTCGAGAAGTCCGGTGACGGACAGCGACAGCCGAATCCGCTCCATCTGGCTTGAGGAGGCGACGCAGCAGCGAACGCCGAGCCCATCGATCGTCGCGGCAATACCTTCGATCGGTTGCAGTTCGGTGCGAAACCGGCTGTAGAGATCGGTGCGGATGCGCTCGAGGAATTCTTCCCCGGCATGGACGTTGAATTCGGTTTCCAGCGTATCGATGAGGGTCGACAGGCTGCGGCCGAGAAAACGCTCATAGGCCTGGTCCTCGGTGATCGCGACGCCGAGATCGTTCATCGCCGCGACCAGCACGCTGATCGAGATCGGCTCGCTGTCGACGAGCACGCCGTCGCAATCGAAGATGATCAGCCGTGGTTCAGAATCAGCCATGGAGGACCCAACCTGAGTTCAATTTCGCACACCCGACCGTCCCGCTTCCCCGCAAGGCCGGATGGACGGCGGCAACGAGCCGCCATCCGGATTTCCTACACTGCGAGCTTGCCGTCGAGATAGAGCTGCAGCGTCTCCCGCGTGCCCTTTTCCCACAGGGTTTTGAGAGCATGGGCGAAACGCTTGCGGAAAAGTTCGGATTTCGCCACCTCGCCGAAGATGTCATCGAAGACGAGGAAGGCTGACGGATCGTCCTTGGCCTTCACAGCCGCCGCATGCAGGCGCTCGGCGCTGGCATCGTTGAAGACGATATCCTTGCCGCTGTCGGTCTTGCCGGCGAAATAACGGCACCAGAGCGCCGAGACCAGTGCCAGGCCGACGACATCCCGGCCCTGGCGGAGATTGTCGAGCGTCGACGGCAGGATGAATTTCGGCTGGCGGTTCGATCCGTCCTGGGCCAGGCGCGGAATGGTGTCGGCAATCTTCGGATTGAGAAGCCGATGTTCGATCAACGCAAAGTAATCGGTCAGCGAGGTGTTCGGCACCGGCGGCACGATCGGAATGATCTCGTCGTTCTCGAGCTTCGCCAGGAAGGCACGGATGAGCGGATCCTCCATGGAATCGTGCACGAAATGAATGTCCATCAGCGCCGCCGGATAGGCGATCGCCGCATGCCCGCCGTTGAGGATGCGGATCTTCATATGCTCATAGGGCGTGACGTCGGGAACGAAGGTGACGCCGACCTTTTCCAGCGCCGGCCGGCCGGCGGTGAACTTGTCCTCCAACACCCATTGCTTGAATTCCTCGCAATAGACCGGCCAATTGTCCTCGATCTCGAAATTGTCCCGGAGGAAATCGATCTCCCGCTGGCCGGTCGCCGGCGTGATGCGGTCGACCATCGCATTCGGGAAGGCGACATTCGCCCGGATCCACTCGGCAAAGCCGGGGTCGGAAAGGGCCGCCGTGCCGACCACAGCATTGGCGGTGACGGTGCCGTTATGGGGAATGTTGTCGCAGGACATGACGGTGAAGGGACCGATGCCCTTTTCCCGACGCGCCTTCAGGCCGGCGACGATCAGGCCGAAGACCGTCTTCGGCGCGTTGGGATTGTTTCCGTCGGCGGCAATCGCCCGATGGGCCGGATTGAAGGTGCCCGATGCATCGATGAAATAACCGCCCTCGGTGATCGTCAGCGAGACGATGCGGATTTCGGGGTCGGCAAGCCTGGCGATGATGGCGGCGGGGTCGCCGACCGGCAGGATGTCGATCATCGGCGCAGTGACCCGCGCCGCGGTCTTGTTGTTGTCCTGCTCGACCACCGTCGTCAGGAAATCCTGGGCCGCGAGCTTCTCGCGCATGGCGGCATCGGACGGCAGCACGCCGGCGCCGACGATCGCCCAGTCGTGATCCCCGCCCTGATTGAAGAGATCGTCGAGATAGATCGCCTGGTGGGCGCGGTGGAAATTGCCGACGCCGAAGTGCACGATGCCGGCTTTCAGCGACGCCCTGTCATATCCGGGGATGGCGGCGGTGCGAGCCGCGTCCGAAAGCGTTGCCAGCGATAGTTTGCACGTCATGTTCCAGTCCTCTTGAAGGTCTTGCCGAGACGGCCGGACGCCATCGCCCGGCTCGCATGCCTGCCCTCAGCCGGCCGCCCGCCTCAGATGGCAAGGCCGCCCTCGTTGAATTTGTGGATGCGCGAACGGTCCGGCGTCAGGTAGACGGTATCGCCCGCCTTGGCGGCAAAATCGCCGCTGCCGCGCGCCGTCACCATGCCGATCTCCTCGGCATCGATATGCAGGAAGGTGTCGGAGCCGAGGTGTTCGGCGACCACGACCCGGCCCTTCCAGTCACCGCTCTCCATCGACAACAGCACATGCTCGGGACGGATGCCGATCGTATGGGCGCCGAGCTGGGCGGCGTTCTGGCCCTTGATGAAATTCATCTTCGGCGAGCCGATGAAGCCGGCGACGAAAAGGTTGCGCGGGCGGCTGTAGAGTTCCAGCGGCGAGCCGACCTGCTCGATATTGCCCCGGTTCAGGACGACGATCTTGTCGGCCATGGTCATGGCCTCGACCTGGTCGTGAGTGACGTAGACCATCGTCGTCTTCAGCTGCTGGTGCAGCTCGCTGATTTCAAGGCGCATGTTGACGCGCAGCGCCGCGTCGAGGTTCGACAGCGGCTCGTCGAACAGAAAGGCCGAAGGCTGGCGGACGATGGCGCGGCCGATCGCGACGCGCTGGCGCTGGCCGCCGGAAAGCTGGCGCGGCTTGCGTTCGAGATAATCGGTCAGGTTCAGCACGCGGGCCGCATCCGTCACTTTGCGGTCGATCTCCGCCTTGTCGACGCCCGCCATCTTCAGCGGGAAGGCGATGTTGTTGCGCACGCTCATATGCGGATAGAGCGCATAGGACTGGAACACCATGGCAAGGCCGCGTTCCGACGGCGCCTTTTCGGTGGCGTCCCGGCCGTCGATGACGATCTTGCCGCCGGAGACATCCTCGAGCCCGGCAATCAGTCGCAGCAGCGTGGACTTGCCGCAGCCCGACGGGCCGACGAAGACAACGAATTCGCCGTCCCTGATATCGAGATCGATCGAAGGGATGACCTTGGCTTCGCCGAAGACCTTGGAAACCTTCTGAAGGGTAATGCTGCCCATGTTTGTCTCCCTTTATCTTTATTTCACAGCGCCGAAGGTCAGGCCGCGGACGAGTTGTTTCTGGCTGAACCAGCCGAGGATCAGGATCGGCGCGATCGCCATGGTCGAGGCCGCCGAGAGCTTGGCGTAGAACAGGCCCTCCGGGCTGGAATAGGAAGCAATGAAGGCCGTCAGCGGCGCCGCCTTCGAGGCGGTGAGATTGAGGGTCCAGAAAGCCTCGTTCCAGGCAAGGATGATGTTCAAAAGCAGCGTCGAGGCGATGCCGGGCACCGCCATGGGCGTCAGCACGTAGACGATCTCCTTCATCAGCGACGCCCCGTCCATGCGGGCCGCCTCGAGGATCTCGCCGGGAATTTCCTTGAAATAGGTGTAAAGCATCCAGACGATGATCGGCAGGTTGATCAGCGTCAGCACAATGACGAGCCCGGTGCGCGTGTCGAGCAGGCCGGAATTGCGGAACAGCAGATAGATCGGAATCAGCGCGCCCACAGGCGGCATCATCTTGGTCGACAGCATCCACATCAGCACGTCCTTGGTCCGCTTGGTCGGCGAAAACGCCATCGCCCAGGCGGCCGGGATGGCGATGATCAGGCCGATCAGCGTCGAGCCGAAGGAAATGATCACCGAGTTCATGAAGTGGCTGAGATAGTTCGACCGGCTTTGCACCTCCGCATAGTTCTCCGTCGTCCAGTGGAAGAACAGGAACTGCGGCGGCGAGGCGATGGCGTCGGCTTCCGACTTGAAGCTGGTGAGGAACGTCCACAGGATCGGGAAGAAGATCAGGATGCCGAGCGTCCAGGCAATCGCGGTGACGATGACCTTGCGTCGGGTTGTGACTTTTCTGGCCATATCAAGCCTCCAGATTCTTGCCGACGAGGCGCACGAGGAAGATCGCAACGATATTGGCCAGCACAACCGCGACGATACCGCCCGCCGATGCGCCGCCGATGTCGAACTGCAGCAGCGCCTGCGCATAGACGAGATAGGTGAGGTTGGTGCTGTCGGTGCCCGGCCCGCCATTGGTGGTGACGAGGATTTCGGCAAAGACCGAAAGCAGGAAGATCGTCTGGATCAGGATCACCACGGTGATGGCGCGGGCCATGTGCGGCAGGATGATGTAGATGAATTTCGAGATCGCCCCGGCCCCGTCCATTTCGGCCGCTTCCTTCTGCTCCTCGTCGAGCGACTGCAGCGCGGTCAGCATGATGAGGGTGGCGAAGGGCAGCCATTGCCAGGCGACGATGAGGATGACGGAAAACAGCGGCGCATTCGCCAGCCAGTCGATCGGCTGCAGGCCGAGCGCCTTGGCAAGATGGGCGAAGAGGCCGTTCACCGGGTTCATGAACATGTTCTTCCACACCAGCGCCGCCACCGTCGGCATGACGAAGAACGGCGCAATGACCAGGATGCGCACGATGCCCTGGCCATACATCGGCTGATCGAGCAGCAGCGCAAAGGCAATGCCGCCGATGACGGTGATCAGCAACACGCCGGCGACGAGCAGCAGCGTATTGACCAATGCGGCAAAGAAGGCCGGATCGGACAGGAAATATTCGTAATTCAGAAAGCCGACGAAGCTTTCCATGCCGGGATTGAGTAGATTGTAGTTCAGCGTCGAGAAATAGATCGTCATCGCCAGCGGGACGATCATCCATGCAAAGAGGAGCAGCACGGAGGGCGCAATCATCAGGCGCGCTGCGGAGCGGGTATGCAAGGTTGCCATGGCAATCACCGATCTGATCTGAAGCGGGGAGCGGCCGCAGGAAAGCTTTATCTGAAAAAGCGGCCGCCGATGCAGTTCGGGCATCGGCGGCCCAGAGGGGCGGATTGTCAAGGATCCGCCTCTTGCTCAGGAGGAGTTATTTAATGTAGCCGGCCTTGGTCATTTCACGCGTTGCCAGCTGCTGTGCGCTCTGCAAGGCCTGCTCGACCGAAATCTGGCCGGCAAGCGCTGCCGAGAACTGCTGCCCCACCGCCGTACCGATGCCCTGGAATTCCGGGATCGCCACGAACTGAACGCCGACATAGGGGACCGGCTTGACGGTCGGCTTGGTCGGATCGGCCGAGTTGATCGAGTCGAGCGTCATCTTGGCGAACGAAGCCGCCTTCTGGTAGTCCGCATTCGCATAGAGCGACTTGCGGGTGCCCGGAGGTGCGTTCAACCAGCCTTCCTTCTCGGCGACGAGATTGCTGTAGTCCTTGCTCGTCGCCCAGGCGACGAACTTCTCGGCAGCTTCCGCCTTCTGCGTCCCTGCCGGGACGGCGAGGCTCCAGGCCCAGAGCCAGTTGCCGCGCTTGCCGAGGCCCTTGTCCGGGGCGAGCGCAAAGCCGACCTTGTCGGCGACCTGCGACTGCTTCGGATCGGCAACGAAGGAAGCGGCAACCGTTGCGTCGATCCACATGCCGCACTTGCCGGTCTGGAAGAGTGCCAGGTTCTCGTTGAAGCCGTTGGAGGAAGCGCCCGGAGGGCCGGCATCCTTCATCAGCTTGACGTAGAAATCGAGCGTGTCCTTCCACTCCGGCTGATCGAACTGCGGCTTCCACTTCTCGTCGAACCAGCGCGCGCCGAAGGAGTTGGACATGGCCGTCAGGAAGGCCATATTCTCACCCCAGCCGGCCTTTCCACGCAGGCAGATGCCGTAGATTTCCTTGTCCTTGTTGGTGACCTTGCGGGCTGCGTCCGCGATGAAATCCCAGGTCGGGGCGTCGGGCATCTTCAGCCCGGCGGCGTCGAACAGGTCCTTGCGGTACATCACCATCGAACTTTCGCCGTAGAATGGCGCAGCATAGAGCTTGCCGTCCACGGTCAGGCCGCTGCGGATCGCCGGCAGCAGGTCGTCGACGTCATAATTGGCGCCGAGATTGTCGAGCGGCAGCAGCCAGCCCTGCTTTGCCCAGATCGGAACCTCATAGGTACCGATCGTCAGAACGTCGTACTGGCCGCCCTTGGTGGCGATGTCGGTCGTGACCTTCTGGCGCAGCACGTTCTCTTCGAGGGTAACCCATTCGAGGTCGATACCGGGATTCTTCGCCTTGAAATCATCCGTCAGCTTCTGCATCCGGATCATGTCACCGTTGTTCACGGTCGCGATTGTCAGCGTCTCGGCCGAAGCCATGCCGGCAAACGCCAGTGCTGAGCAGGCGCCCAGCAGAAAAGTTCTCAATGTCATATCTTCCTCCCAGAAGACGGGTGTGTGAGCATTCGCTTCGCTCATGGGCAATTACTCAATAAACGATACAGAATGTCAATCGGCAATCGTTGCTGCGGTGCCGAAGAAGTTAGTTATCGCATTGATTTAACTATTGTATTTTTTGCTCAATTCCTGAGCAAAAACTCAGCCGTCTCTTCGTCGGTGATCAGGGCATTGATCTGATGACCGACAACCGCAGCCCGGATCGCCTTGAACTTGCGCTTGCCCTTGGCCAGCCCGATGACCATCGAGGCATCGCGGGAGGGGATCGGCGCCGAGGCGACGCGCTCGTTGATCGGGTTGTCGAGCAAGCTGCCGTCGGCATCGAAGATCCAGCCGCATATCTCGCCGACCGCGCCGCCGCGCATCAGCTCCATCATCTCGTCCTTCTCGAGGAAACCGTCGACACAGAGCGGCCCGTCGATGCCGAGTTCGCCGATGCCGACGAAGGTGACATCGGCCTGCGCGCTCATGTCGAGCGTCGAGCGCACCAGTTGCTGGCCGTGCAGCAGTTCCCGCTCCTCCGCCGAGGTGACAAGCACCGGTAGCGGCATCGGAAAATGCCGTGCCTTCACCGCATCCGCCATGCTGAAGATGACGTTGTAATAGGCAGCCGATCCGTCCGGGGCGATATTGCCGGTCAGTGAAACGATGCGGTGATTGGGACATTCAATCGCCGGAAGCTGGTCGACGGCCGCCTTCAGCGTGCGGCCGGTCCCAACGGCAAGCACGATCGGCTCGGCCCGCTTCAGCCAGCGCTCGATTTCCGCCGCCGCCGCCTCGGCGATGCCGATGGTCGTCGACGAGGAACCGGGATCGCTCGGCACCACTTCCACATGTTTCAGCCCGAATTTCCGCCGCAGCTGACTGCCGAGTTCAAGGCAGGCGGCGATCGGATGATCGAGCCGCACCTTGATCAGACGCTCGGCGACCGCCAGCGATACCAGCCGCTGCGCCGACTGGCGCGAGATCCCCATCGAGGCGGCGATTTCATCCTGCGTGCGCCCGGCGACGTAATAGAGCCAGCCGGCACGCGCCGCATCGTCGAGCCGTGCAGGGGTCTCGGATCTTTTTGCCATCTACTGCCTACCACGCAAAGTGAGCCGGCTTGCCGGTGCCGGACATGAATCTGTATCGCGCCAGATCAAAACAAAATTCCGGCAAATGTCGAGCCTGTTGAAAAGAGCTCCGCCAAATAACCAACGTCGCGCTGGCAAACCCACTCAGGCGAACCCCATTCAGGCGAACCATTGCACAACAAGATAGACCGCCGTCTTCACCAGACCGTAGATCACGCCGCCGGCAACAACCAGCGACACGGCCGTCATGATAAAGCCGATCAGCGCGAAGAGCCCGTCGCGGCCCAATATGCCGAAAGCGAAGACCGAGATCGTGATCGCCGGCAGCATATTGCCGAGCGGGACCGGCAGCAGCAGCACGATCGACAGCAGCAGGCAGGCGGCCCCGGCGAGATATTCCGCCGGCGGCTCGGCGAAGATCGCCAGCCTCGGCTTCAGCATCCGCTCCGCCCAGGCGAGCCAGCGGTGGATGCGGCCGACAATGGATTCGAAATCCTCCCGCCGCATCGAGCGGTCGGCAATCAATCGCGGCAGCCAGGGCTTCAGCCCGAAGGTCAGCTGCGCCGCCAAAAAGACCAGTGGCGCGCCGAGCACGGCCGAGGTCCCGGGCGGTGTCGGAAACGCGTTCGGCAGCGCGAAGATCAGCATCAGCGCGCTGATCGCCCTGTCGCCCATCGTCTGGAACAGATCGCCGATCGAAATCCGCTCCCGGCTCCGGTCGGCGGCCAGTTGCCGCAGGATGGATGAGAGGCGGCGACCTTTGGGACGGGGCGGACGAGGTCTTCTGCGTCTAGGGGAATCGGCGTTTTCGATGGTCATGATACCAGTGGGTAATGGAAGTGCAGACGGATTTTGGCCGCGCAATATGCCAATTGAATGACTTGCGGAACCGAATGGCGATTGAGGCCGCAACCGCATGGCAGGCCGGCGAATGAAGGCTTGTAATTGCCCGCCAACAGTGCGAGCAGACAGCAAAGACCAGAGAAACGGCAGGGTGGCAATGATCATTTCATTCGACATCGGCGGCTCCGCCATCAAGGGCGGCATCGCCCGCTCCGAGACGGACATCATTCCCCTCGGCCGGCGCCCGACGCCGAAGGACGATTTCGCCGCCTTCGTCGACACCCTGCGCGCCACCATCGCCGAAACCGGCGAGAAACCCAGCCGCATCGCGCTCTCCATCGCCGGCGTCGTCGACCCTGATACCCAGCGGCTGATCTGCGCCAACATTCCCTGCATCCATGACCGCGCGTTGGCCGCCGACCTCGAAGCCGAACTCGGTCTGCCGGCACTGATCGCCAACGACGCCGACTGTTTTGCAATGGCAGAAGCCGGCCTTGGCGCCGGCCTTGGCCATCGCATCGTTTTCGGCGCCATCCTCGGCACCGGCGTCGGCGGCGGCCTGATTGCCGATGGCCGCCTCGTCAACGAGGCCGGCGGTTTTGCCGGCGAATGGGGTCATGGCCCGATCATCGCGTCGGCAGCCGGCAATCCGCCGGCCGCCATCCCCGCCTATGCCTGCGGCTGCGGCCAGAAAGGCTGCGTCGATACGGTCGGCGGCGCCCGCGGCTTGGAACGGCTGCACAAGACGCTGCACGATCTCGACCTTTCCAGCGAAGAGATCATCGCGCAATGGCAAGATGGCGATGTGAAGGCAAAACGGACGATCGACGTCTATGTCGATCTCGTCGCCTCGCCGCTGGCGCTGACGATCAACATCACCGGCGCGACAATCGTGCCGGTCGGCGGCGGCCTATCCAATGTCGAGCCGTTGCTTGCCGAACTCGACCACGCCGTGCGCGCCCGCATCCTGCGTAAATTCGACCGGCCGCTGGTGGTGCGCAGCCAATGCCGCATCGAACCAGGTCTGATCGGCGCAGCGCTGCTGGGGCTGAAGGCTGAAGCGGCAGCGGCTTAAAGCACCGGCCACATCCGCACGATCGCTGCGAACCGATCCCAGTCTTTGCGCTCCAGAGGCGTCCATGCGGCTTCGGCAACGGCCGGAAGACGCGGAAAGACCAGCCGGTTGAAATAGGCGCGTGAGATGAAGTTTTCAGTCCAGATGCAGGCCTGGATACCGCGCATCTTCTCTCGCAGCGCCTGCGGCAGCTCGCCCTCGGCCTCGTAAGCATAGCTATGTTCCGGGGCCGAATGGCCTGCCCATGCCGCGCCGGGCTCGGCCCAGGCTTCGGACTGCGCCATGTCGAGATAATAGGCCTGCCCCGGCGTCATCACCACGTCGTAACCCTGCTGCGCCAGCTCGATGCCGACATCGGACTTTTCCCACGCCATCAGCAGCGTGCCGTCGCGATCGACGCCGCCGCCATGCGAGACCTCGTTCCAGCCGGCGAGCTTCCTGCCACGCTCCGACAGCATCGTCTTGATGCGTTTCAGGAAATAGGACTGCAGCTCGGCGGTGCCGGCAAGCTCCTCCCGCTTCATCAGCGCCTGACAGAGCGGCGAAGAAAGCCAGGCGCCCTGCGCCACCTCATCACCGCCGATATGGAGATACGCGCTCGGAAACAGCGCCACGATCTCGTCGAACACCTTGCCGAGAAATTCATAGGTGAATTCGACCGCGGGATTGAGGGCATTGTTGGGATAACCCTGCACCGCGCGATAGCTGTCCGGCGCCTCCTGCCCGTCGACGAGCTCCGGCAGCGAGAGCAAGGCTGCGGTGCTGTGGCCGGGAATGTCGATTTCCGGCACGACCTCGACACCGAGCGAGGCGGCATGCGCAACGATCCGCCTGATATCATCCTGCGTGTAATGGCCGGCGCGTGTTTCCGCCCCGTCACCGAGTTGCGGCACGAGGACCTCATCCGGCCCGCGTCGCGCGCCGATCTCCGTCAGCGCCGGATAGGCCTTGATCTCCAGCCGCCAGGCTTCGTCGTCGGTCAGGTGCCAATGAAAGATATTGAGCTTGTTCCAGGCCAGGATATCGATCAGCCGCAGGACGTCGGCGACCGGATAGAACTGCCGGGATACATCGAGAAGGCAACCGCGCCAGTCATAACGCGGCTGGTCGGCGATCGCGCCGAAACTGGGGAACTTGAAGCGCTCGCCATCGGCGCGGGCGCCATGCAGCAGCTGCGCCAGGCTGATCAGCCCATATTGCCGCCCCGTTTCATCCGCGCTCGACAGCACGACCTCATGCGCAGTGAAACGCAGCTCGTAGGCGAAGGCAGCAATCGACGATTCGGCAGAGAAACGAATACGCCGCCCGCCTTCGACGGCACTCAGCGAAAACGGCGCGTTATCGGCAGGATAAAGCCGCCGGTAGAGTCCAAGAACCAGGGAAAGCGTCTTGATCGCATCTGGCCGCGTTTTCTCGGCCGGATAAAGAACCACCGGCAGATCGCCCGCCTTGAGCCCGAGCGCCAGCGGCCAGGGCAGCAGCGCATAGGGTTCGTCGGCCCGGCCCGGCGGCAGAAGCTGCGGCGCCACACCGCCATCCCGGCCTTCGAGCATCAGATCGCCGAAATCGACCGGAACGTGCCGACCGTCGACAAGCGTCAGATAGGCAGATTTAACGCCTGATGTCACATGTTTCGGCTCTCGGGTCAGTCCCTCGACCGTGAACCGCCAGCGCCCGCCAGGCGCCACGCTCAGCCCCTCTGGCGGCAGGAACTCATGGAGATGCGCGACCTGCCGCTTGAGGCTGCCGCCGTCGCAGACATGCTTATCGGCAACCCGCGTCTCCGACGTGTAGGCGAGCGAGAAGCCGGACAGCGGCTCGGCGGAAAGATTGAAGAGCGTGAAGGTCAAGCGCCCGAAACTGTTTTCGACCGGGCGCCAGCTTGTTTCCAGACGATAATCGGCCATGGTCGCGCCCTCCGCTGGTCTCCTGGCATGCTTTGCAGCTTAGCTTTTTTGAGACGGCAAGGGAATCGGCGCAAACCCGGGCAAAGCCGACGGTGATGGGAACCGGCAGCGACACATTTTGGCGAGAGTCAGTGACTTATAAGGGAAAACGGCGCGGCTTTCGCCGCGCCGTCCTCACTCGGCTGCCAACGCCGGCGGATGTCTGTCATCCGCCTCTTCCTGGATGGCGTCGGCATTCCGGCCTGGCTCGTCCTTTGCCTTCGGCTCCCGGCCGAAGAACAGCGCGTAGCCGGCGGGCAGAACCAGGATGGTCAATACGGTCGCAACCAGGATGCCGCCCATCATCGCGTAGGCGAGCGGACCCCAGAAGACGCCGCGCGAGATCGGGATCAGCGCCAGGACGGCGGTCAGCGCCGTCAGCATGATCGGCCGGAAACGCCGCACGGCAGCACCGACGATCGCCTCCTGCCGGTGCATGCCGGCCTTGATATCCTGGTCGATCTGGTCGACCAGGATGATCGAGTTGCGCATGATGATGCCGAGCAGCGCGATGACGCCGAGGATCGCCACGAAGCCGAAGGGCGCGCCGCTGATCAGCAAGGCGGCCGCAGCACCGATGATGCCGAGCGGGCCGGTCGCCAGCACCAGCATCGCCTTGCCGAAATGCTGCAGCTGCACCATCAGCAGCACGATGATGACGGCGAGCATGATCGGCGCCTTGGCGGCGATCGACATCTGGCTTTCCGCCGCATCCTCGGCGCCGCCCTGGATCTCGACATTATAGCCGGCCGGCAGGCTGTCGCGCATGTCCTTCATGTCGGCATACATCTTCATCACCACGTCGTTCGGCTGCACGCCGTCGGGCAGCGTCGCCCGCACGGTGATGGTCGGCAGCCTGTCGCGCCGCCATTCGATGCCCTGCTCCATGACAGGCATGACCTTGGCGACCTGCGAGACCGGCACGAAACCACCGAAATCCGTCGGCACATAGACCGAGTTGACGGCCGACAGCAGCGAGCGGCTGGCATCCGGCTCGCGGGCGACGATCGAAACCGTCTCCTCGCCGTCGCGGAAATCGTCGAGCGCCGCCCCGGACATGGCGGTCTGCAGCATCTGGCGCACACGCTGCGAGGTGACGCCCAGCGCCCGAGCGCGGTCCTGGTCGATCACCAGCTTCATCGCCGGCACCTGTTCCAGCCAGTCGTCGTGGATGGCGCCGAGCATCGGGTTGGCCGCAAAGCGCGCCTTCACCTGATCGGCGATGGCCCGTACTTCCTGGCGGTCCGGCCCCATGACGCGCATCTGCACCGGCCAGCCTGTGGGTGGGCCGAGGAAGAGGCGGTCGACCTTGCCGCGGATCTCGGGGAAATCTTCCGCAAGGATCGTGCGCAGCTTGACGATCAGCCGTTCGCGCGCCGGTTCGTCATTGGCCATGACGAGAAGCTGAGCGAAGTTCGGGTTGCGCAGCTGCTGGTCGAGCGGCAGGAAGAAGCGCGGTGCGCCTTCGCCGATATAGGTGGCGATGAACTTCTTGTCAGGATCATCCATCATCTTGGCTTCGAGCGCCTTCGCCTGGACCTCAACCTCCTTGATGCTGGTGCCCTCGGGCAGCCAGAGATCGACGAGGATTTCCGGCCGCGACGATTGCGGGAAGAAATTCTGCGGAATGAACTGGAAGGCCCAGAGGCTGGTGACGAAGGTGCCGAGCGTCAAGAGCAGCACGATGACCCGATGGCGAACCGCCCAGCCGACCGTGCCGCGCAGACGCCGATAGAAGCCGGTGTCGAAGGCGTCGTGATGCTCGCCGGCGTGATGGCGCTGCTTGAGGATCATGTAGCCGAGCCATGGCGTGAAATAGACCGCGACGAACCATGAGGTGACGAGCGCAATGCCGACGACATAAAACAGCGAACGCACATATTCGCCGGCCGTCGATGCGGCAAAACCGACCGGAATGAAGCCGGCCGTGGTGATCAGCGTGCCGGTCAGCATCGGGAAGGCGGTCGAGGAATAGGCAAAGCTCGCCGCTTCGATCTTGACCAGCCCCTCCTCCAGCTTTCGCTCCATCATCTCGACAACGATCATCGCGTCGTCGACGAGCAGGCCGAGCGCGATGATCAGGGCGCCGAGCGAAATGCGCTGCAGGTCGATGCCGAGTTCATACATCAGCGCGAAGGTGGCGGCGAGCACCAGCGGAATGGCGATGGCGATGACGAGGCCCGAGCGCCAGCCGATCGACAGGAACGAGACGACGAGCACGATGACGAGGGCTTCGCCGAGCGCGTGCATGAATTCGCTGACCGCATCCGTCACAACGTCGGGCTGGTTGGCGATCTGGTCGACGGCGACGCCGTAAGGCAGCGCCTCCTCGAAGCGCTGATAGGTCGCCTCGACGCCCTTGCCGACATCGGTGACGTTGAAGCCCTTGGCCATCACGACGCCGACCTGGACGCTGTCATGGCCGTTGAAACGGTACTTGCGCTGATAGGGGTCTTCGAGCCCGGAACTGACGGTGGCGATATCGCCGAGGCGCGTCACCTGGCCGCCGGCGCGAAGGCGCAGCTCGCGGATATCGGCCGCCTTCTTCACGTCGCCTTCGACGGAGATGCGCACCGAACGCAGGCCGGTATCGACGGAGCCGGCCGGATCGACATTGTTCTGGCCCTTGATGGCGTTCTGAAGATCTAGGATCGTCAGGCCGCGCTCGGCGAGCGCCTTGGACGAGACGTCGATGTAGATCTTCTCAGGCTGGTCGCCGATGATGACAGCCTTCTCGACACCCGGTGTCGTCAGCAGCATATCGCGCGCCTGGATCGCGAATTTCTTCAGCTCCGGATAGGAATAGCCCTCGCCGCTGATCGAATGCAGCGTGATGAAGGTATCGCCGAATTCGTCGTTGAAATAGGGGCCGAGCAGGCCCTGCGGCAGCTCGCTGGAGATGTCGCCGACCTTCTTGCGCACCTGGTAGAAGGCATCCGCCACGTCTTTCGAATTCGTGTCGCCCTTGACCTGCAGGGTGATGATCGCGCTGCCCGCCCGGGTATAGGATTTGACCCAGTCGATATGCGGCGTTTCCTGCAGCTTGCGCTCGATCTTGTTGACGACCTGGTCTTCCATTTCCTGGATGGAAGCGCCGGGCCAGACCGCCTGGACGACCATGACGCGGAAGGTGAATTCGGGGTCCTCGCGCTGACCCATGCGCATCAGGCCGAGCACGCCGGTGATGATGATCAGCCCGAAGAGGAAGCGGGCGATGCTCGGATGGCCGATCGCCCAGCGCGACAGGTTGAAGGGCCGCTTTTCGGTGGTGTTGGCGTCCATGGTTTTCTTCCCTTTTGCGACGCAATCAGCGGACGGTCTGGTCCGTATCGGCGAGCGCCGACTGCTGGTTGGGCACCTTCACCTTCAGATTTTCGCTCATGAACTGCGTGCCGGCCGCAACGACGAGATCGCCGGTATCGAGGCCCTCGGTCACATGCACGCCGTCGCCGGTGAAATCGGCGACCTTGATGTCGCGGCCATGCACGGTCGCGGTGTCGCGGTCGACGGTCCAGACCATCTGCTTGCCATCCTTTTCAGCAAGCGCACTGAGCGGGATCGAAACGTAGCTGGCGGCGTTGCTGACATCGGCCTCGATCGTCGCCGTCATGCCGAGCAACACGCGCGGATCGTTCGGCAGGCTGACCCGCACCGCGAAGGTGCGCGACTGCTGGTCGGCGCTGCCGGAAACCTCCCGCACCTTGCCGTCGAGCAGCAGCTTATTGTCGGCCCAGAAGCTTGTCCTGACGGTTTTGCCCGGCTTGAATTCGGCAATGTCGTTTTCCGGAACCGCGATCTGCACTTCCTTCTCGCCGTCGACGGCAACGGTGACGACGGCGGCACCGGAACCGACGACCTGACCGGTATCGGCATTGATTGACGTGACGATGCCGTTCTGGCCGGCCTTGAGTTCGGTATAGCTCACCTGGTTCTTCGCCTGATCCAGCGCCGACAGGGCTGCATCGCGCTGCGAAATCGCCTGGTCGTGGCTCAGCGCCGCCTGTTCGAGTTGCGACTTCGGAGCGACGCTCTTGTCGAAAAGCTGCTCGGCGCGTCGATTGGCGAGATCGGCGGTCTCGACGCTTCTTTCGGCCGCGGCAAGATTGGCTTCCGCCGTTTTGACCGCCAGCTGGTAATCGGTGGCGTCGACACGGGCAAGAACGTCGCCCGGCGTCACCCGGTCGCCGATATCGACGAGGCGCTCGGTGATCTTGCCGGCGACCCGAAACCCGAGATTCATCTCCGTGCGTGCCTTGACTGAACCCGAATAGTCGAGCTTGCGGGTGTCGCCGGCCTTGGCGATCTCGACGACCTTTACCGGCCGGATAACCTCCTTGACCTCAGCTTTTTCTTCCGAGCAGGCGGAAAGGCCAATGCCGATGGCGCCGACGAGCGCGAGGCTCAGGGCGGACGGCATGCGATGGCTGAGGGTCTTGAGCGAAAACATCTTCCGCACTCCTGGATCGTTTGGGGGGTCTCGGCGGCGGCTGCCGTCCATTATTTCTTCAGCGCCCTGATCACGTAGTCGATCAGTTCGTCGACGCTCGCGCGGTTGGTTTTGGCAAGACATTGCGCCACCATTTGCGGATGGCAGAGATTGATCGTCGCCGCGCCGAAGCAACGTGACGCGACGACCGGGTCCTGCTCGGCGAATTCGCCGGCAGCGATCCCTTCGGCAATGATTTCGGCGATCAAATCATGGACGCGGTCGATATGTTTTTCGATGACATGCCAGTCGCGCTCGATCGCGACGATGATCATCTCATGCACCTTCATCTCGTCGAGCATCAGATCGAGCGTCAACTGATGCTGGGTCTCGACATAGCGACGCAGCCGCTCAGTGGCGCTGATCGGCTGATGGCGGATGTCGTAGGCGATTTGGTAGGCGGTGGCGAGCATGCGCCCGCAGAGCGCCTGGTGGATTTCCACCTTGGAGGCAAAGAACCGATAGATATTGGCCGGCGACATGCCGAGATCGCGGGCAATGTCGGCCACGGTCGTCTTGCTGTAGCCATAGTGGCGAAACAGCCGCTCGGCGGCATCGAGAATGCGGGTGACATTCTCCTGCCGGGTGACGTCGAGTGTATTTTCCGCGATGTCGTCCATAGTTTCGATGCCCGAATTACGACTGACGAATTTTGAATTTCGTCAGTCGTAAAATATCAGGTGTCATTTGTCAATACTCGAACGGGACAACGGGCGCCGTCAACCGATCGCGCCGATAGACAACCAGGATTTATATGGAGATGATGAACACCCGGTAAAATTGAAAGTGCCGCGTCTCGGAAGCACGCGGCACATCGTCGGCGCAGCGCGGGAATCAGCCGAGCTTGACGTCGAGCGTAATCGGAACGGCGGCAAGCGCCTTGGAAATCGGGCAGCCGGCCTTGGCCTTGTTGGCGAGTTCGGTGAAGGTTGCTTCGTCAGCGCCGGGAATACGGCCAGTGAGCGAAAGATGGATGGCCGTGATGGCAAAGCCGACCTCGACGCTTTCGAGCGTCACTTTGGCCGAGGTTTCCATATGCTCGGCGGTAAAGCCGGCCTCACCGAGAATCAAGGACAGCGCCATGGTGAAGCAGCCGGCATGGGCAGCGCCGATCAGTTCTTCCGGGTTGGTGCCGGGAATGCCTTCGAAGCGGCTGGCAAAGCCGTAGGGATAGTCCTTCAGGGCGCCGCTCTGCGTCGAGATCAGGCCTTTGCCGTCTTTGAGGCCACCGGTCCAATGGGCCGAAGCCGTGCGATTGATCTGCATGCCGTCCTCCTGTTTCGATTGTGCTTTCAGAGCATGATGCCGAAAAGTGTGCGCGGTTTTCGGACAACACCATGCTCCAACTGTTTCCAGGAAGCGGCAGGGCGCCGCTCCATGCCTGCGGGAGATCTGAGAGCCTTCCCGATGGACAATATAATGCTCTATCCCGAGAAGACGACAGGCCTGTAAAAATCGGCGGGAATCGAAGCGCTTTCAGGCGGGATGCTGCAAGACGCTGAGGCCGCCGTCGATCGTCAGGCAGGTGGCATTCATGAACGGGCACTCGTCGGAGATCATGAACACGGCCGCCATGGCGATCTCCTCAGGTGTGGCGATGCGCCCGCCGGGATGCAGCCTCATCGTCTCGGCTTTGGCGTCTTCCGGATCGGGGAAGCCGTTCCAGTAGTCGATGACCTTCTGCGTCGAGACATAGCCCGGCGCCAGCGCATTCACCCGGATATTGCGGGCGGCATATTCGAGACCCAGGGATTTCGTCATCCCCAGCAGCGCATGTTTTGCCAGCGGATAGGGAAATGTGTGCGGGATGACGGTGAAGGCATGTGTCGAAGCGATGTTGAGGATGACCCCGCCGCCCTGTTCGATCAGCCCAGGCAGCACCGCCTTGCAGCAGTTCCACGCACCCTTGAGATTGATGTCGAAGCAGCGGTTCCACACCTCGTCCGTCGTCTCGAGCGGTTCGGAAAAGACGTTGACGCCGGCATTGTTGACGAGCGCGTTCAACTGCCCGATCTCTTCATTCGCCTGCGCGACCAACGTCGTGATCGTTCCGGCATCGGTAATGTCGGCCGGCAAATAACCAAGCCGCCCACCGATGCCTTTGAGCTCTTTGGCCGACTTCGCCAGCAGTGCGGCGTCGCGGTCGACGAGAAAGACGGCGGCATCCTCCCTCAGAAAGGCCTTCGCCATCGCAAGACCGATACCCTGCGCGGCACCTGTTATCAGGATGTGCTTGCCCTGCAGGCGGCTGCCCATCTATCTCCCCTCCGTTTGAGCCGGCAGCCCCGACATCACGATCCTCACCGTACCGGCGAGACTTTCGCCGGGCGCAAGCCGCGCGAGCCCGCCGAAGTCAGGCAGGTGGTGGCCGTTCGGCAGGTGGCTCATCGGCTCGAGGCAGAAGAAGTCGCTCCGATCAAGCGGCATATAGAGCATGAAGCGCTCAAGCGCGCCGTCGGCTTCCAGCGCCGCCTGCATGCCAAGCTCCGGCCAAGCGATGGCGGCCCGCCCGTTCCAGCCCTCGAAGGCATTGTTCATCCATCTCTGCGGCAACAGCTTTTCCGATCTGAAATCGAAATCGTCGGGCACAGGTCCGGCCATGTCGGGCAGATGGTCCGGCCGCTCACTCCAATAACGATCGGCCGCAATCGTCAGTCTCGTCTGTGGCGTCCGTGCGAAGAAGGGATGTTGCCCGAGCCCGAAGGGGAGCGCCGCCTCGCCGCGGTTTTCCACGGACAGCGTCAGCACCAGCACATCGCCGGCGAGACGGATCTCCTGCCGGGTCAGATAGGCATAGGGTGAAACCTTGTCGGCGCTGCGGGAAAAGGAAAACTGCGCGTGTTCTGAACCGGAGTCTTCAAGCTGCCAGAGGCTGAGCCAGCCGTCGCCGTGCCGATAGAGCGGATCTGCGGTATTCGGCTGGAAGGCATAGTCGCGTCCGGCATAGGACATGGTGTTGCCTTCGACGCGGTTGCCGAACGGCACCATCGCAAAATTCGCCATCGCTCCGTCGGGCCCGCCGGCCGCCACGAGAAAGGGGATGCCTCGAAACGTCGCGGCGGTGACCGCGGCACCCCGGGGGCTGACCCGGACGGCGAGAGCGCCGTGCCTCAGCTCGATGTCGCTCACGGCTCGTTCTTGGTTCATCCACGTCGTCCGGCAGCCGAAGATCTCAAATTGTCGAGCAGCACCGCGATCAGCAGGATCAGCCCGCGCACGACATACTGGTAGAATGCCTGGATATTGAGGAGATTCATAACATTTTCGGCAATGCCCATGATCAGCACGCCGACGATGACGCCGCTCATGGCCGCCCGTCCGCCGGCCAGCGAAACGCCGCCGAGAACGCAAGCCGAAATGACCGAAAGTTCAAGTCCCGTCGCCGCATTCGGCTGACCGGAGGTGATGCGCGAGGCAAGCAGGATGCCGGCAATGCCGCAGACGAGGCCCTGCAACGCAAAGATCCAGATGCGCATGTTGACGACGTTGACGCCGGCAAGCCGCGAGGCCTCGGGATTGCCGCCGATCGCCAGCGTGTTCTTGCCGAAGACGGTGCGGTTGAGCACGAAACCGAACAGCAGGAAAAGCATCAGCATGATCCAGATCGGCATCGGCACGGTCAGGAAGCGCGACAGGGCCAGTTGATAGAAGGCAGGATCGTTGATCCCGACGGCGCGGCCATCCGAAGCGATCAGCGCCAGCCCGCGCACGATCTGCATGGTCGCCAGCGTGGTGATCAGCGCGTTGATGCGGAACCGGGCGATGACGATGCCGTTGACGAAGCCGACGACGGCGCCGCACAGCAGGGCCGCGAGCAACCCCAGCGGAATGGAGCCCGTAGCGTTCGAGACCATCACGGCGATCATGCCGGAGAAGGCGACGATCGACCCGACCGAAAGATCGAAATCGCGCGACGCCAGGCAGAACATCATCGTGCAGGCGACGATACCGATGGTGACGACCGACTGCAGCAGCCCCAGCATGTTTCGCTCGGTCAGGAAGTTCGGAACGAAGAGCGAGACGATCACAAAGGCGGCAGCGAAGATCACCACCAGCCCCTGTTCGCCGAGAAGGATTTTTTTCAACGCATTCATCGTCCGTATTCCTGATCTTAAATGGTGCCGGCGGCATTCTTGTCGGGCAGTGCCGCCGTCAGGATCGCGCGCTCGTCGAAATCCTGGCGGGCGACATTGGCCGCCACCCTGCCCTGGCACATCACCATGATGCGATCGCAGATGCCCATCACTTCGGGCAATTCGCTTGATATCACCACGATCGCCATGCCGCCCGCCGCCAGCTCATAGAGGATCTCGTAGATTTCCGATTTCGCCCCGACATCGATGCCGCGCGTCGGCTCGTCGATGACCAGCACCTTGATGCCCTGCTCGGAAAGCCAGCGGCCGAGAATGACCTTCTGCTGGTTGCCGCCGGAGAGATTGATGATGTCCTGCTTGCGCGACGGGGTTCGCACCCGAAGCCGGGCAATGAACCGCTCGGCAAGTGCCGCCTCCCTTTTCGGGCTCAGAATGCCGAAGGGCGAGAAATGCCGGCGCGACGAAATCGCGATATTCTCTTCGATCGATCGACCCTGGACGATGCCGTCGAATTTGCGGTCCTCGGGGCAGAGCACCATGCCGGCATTGATCGCCGCTTTCGGATTGTTCGGCGGGACGGCTACGCCGTCGATGGCGACCTGGCCCTGATGCCTGGCATCGGCGCCGTAGAGCAGCCGCGCCATCTCGCTGCGGCCGGCGCCGATCAGCCCGAAGAAGCCGACAATCTCGCCCCGGCGGACGGAAAAACCGATCGGGTTGCGCAGCTTCGGTCCCGACAGGCCCTTGACCTCCAGCCTGATGCCGCCGAGCGGACGTTCACGCCACCCCCAGACATTGCTGATCTCGCGCCCGACCATTTCCGAGATGATCTGCTCCCGCGTCGTCTCGGCAATATCGGGATGGTGGGCGGCAAGCTTGCCGTCGCGCAGCACCGTCATGCTGTCGCAAAGCCGAAAAATCTCGTCGAGGCGATGCGAGACGTAGAGAATGACCGTGCCATTCGCCCTCAGTCTGTCGATGAGGGAAAACAGGATTTCGCTCTCGCGCGAGGAGAGCGAGGAGGTCGGCTCGTCGAGCGCGATCACCCGCGCGTCGAGCATGACGGCTTTGGCGATCTCGATCATCTGCCGCGCGCCGATCGACAGCGACGCGACCTTGGCCGACGGATCGACATCGATGCCGATTTCCTCGAGCTTCGTCCGCACCGTCTCTATCAGCGTCTTTAAATGGATGACGCCGCCCTTGGCTGGAAAGCGGCCCAGCCAGAGATTCTCGGCGACCGTCAACTCCGGAACGAGCTGCAGTTCCTGATGGATGACGACGATCCCGGCATGAAAGGCGTCACGCACGGAGCCATATTTTTGCTCCTCGCCGTCGATCAGGATGCGGCCGTCATCAGCGGCCTGATCGCCGGAGAGAACGCGGATCAGCGTCGATTTGCCGGCGCCGTTCTCGCCCATCAGGCCATGCACCGCGCCCTTCTCGACGGAGAAGGAAACATCCGCCAGCGCCTGCACGCCGGGATAACCCTTGGAGATATGGTTGAATTCGAGGAAAGCCATCGCCGCTCCGCCGAGAGAACCCGGCAGCTGCAAGCTGCCGGGTATAAGATCATCCCGAACGGACGATCACTCGATGCCGAGATCCTTACGGACCTTGTCGTAGTCGCCGCGCAGCGCCAGCGAACCGGAGGTCAGCGTCAGCTTTTCCGGCGCCTTGTCGTTGGCGATCCAGTCGTACATGTTCATCGCCGTCTCGTAGCCGTGGCGCTTCGGCGAGATGATGACCGTGCCGAAGAAGCCGGTCGCCGCCGGCTTCTTGAACTCGTTGATCGCCGATTCCGCGCCGCCGATGCCGACACCGATGACATTGGCCGCCGGAATGCCGACCGATTCCGAAGCGCGGACAGCGCCGAGAACGGCTTCGTCGTTGAGGCCGAAGGCAACCCAGTATTTGACGTCGGCATGTTTGTTGAGAACGGTGGTTGCGGCATTGAGAGCCGCTTCCGTATCGGTCTTTGCCTGCGGCGCGTCATAGATGTTTTCGGCCGGGAAGCCGGCGGACTTCAGCACCGCGATGGCGCCCTCGACGCGGTCGACGGCGGTGGGCAGCTGATCGTAGGAGACCCGGATCGCGCCGACATTCTTCATGTCCCAGCCGCGCTTCTTGATCTCGTCGACGATCGCCTGGCCGACAGTCTCGCCGATCTTGGTGGCCGAGATGCCCATATGCGGCACCTCTTCCAGTGGTTTGCCGTCGGCGCTGACCAGACGGTCGTCGACCGTCATCAGCTTCAGCTGGTTGGCTTCGGCCTTGGCGACGATGCCGGGACCGAGCTTGACGTCGGGCGTGCAGATGATGAAGCCCTGTGCACCTTGAGCGCCGAGATTGTCGATGGCCGACTGGACCTTCTCGCCGTCTTCGGCGCCGATCTTGACGACCGTAAAGCCTTTTTCCTTAGCGGCCTGGTCGGCGAATTTCCATTCGTCCTGGAACCACGGCTCTTCAGGCTGCTTGACGATGAACCCGATCTTGACGTCTGCGGAAAATGCCGAGCCCGCTGTCAGGATGGCGAAGGTGCCAGCCATGATGGCTGCTTTGAACAAGCGCATGTCTCTCTCCCAAAATCCCAAAAAATCATGCAGCCGCCTCCCGGGCAGCGTCTTTGAATTAAGATAAATCATCATACCAGTCAATTGCCAATGTATGATGATTGCAATAATACGATAAAGGAGAAGCGGGCTGGAGGAAGCGTCGCAAAGCGGATCGAATTCGGATAATGAGGTTCGATTGCCTGGCGCCAGGGATAGAGCGGAGAGGTGAGTTGGAAACAAACGAGCGACAGGGCGGGGCCGAAAGCCCCGGTATCGAGCGCCGCCCGCGTGTACGCCGCAACGTGACAGCGGCGATCGCTCAGGATATCTGCGCGGAGCGTTATCCCTCGGGCTCGCCGCTGCCCCGCGAAAACGATCTCTGCGAACTCTACGGCGTCAGCCGCACCGTCATCCGCGAATCGTTGAAAGTGCTGGAATCCAAGGGGCTCGTCCGCGGCAAGCCGCGCATCGGAACCACCGTCTGCGACAGAGACGATTGGAATATTCTGGATGCAGACGTGCTCGATTGGATAGGTCCTTATATCAAGGACTTCGACCTGCTCGGCTGCATTCTCGAAGCCCGCCGCACCATCGAGCCGGCAGCGGCCGAATATGCCGCCGAGCGCGCCAGCGCCCAGGAGATCGCCGATCTCGACAAGGCCTGGCGGCAGATGCGCGACAGTGCCGGCGACCCGGAAGGCTTCACCGACGCCGATGTCATGTTCCATACGGTGCTGCTCACCGCCAGCCACAACCAGGTCTTCCGCCGCCTGTCGAGCGCCATTCACGCGGCGCTGAAATATGCGCTGCACGCCTCCAACATCGGCGTCGAGAATCGTGAGGATGCGGTGCTCGTCCACGGCCAACTGGTCGAGGCCCTGCGCATGCGCGACAAGGCTGGCGCCCGCGACTGCGCCAACCGCATGCTCGATCTTGCGGTGCGCGATCTCGCCGCCGCCGAAAAGGCGATCGGCAGAACGAAATGATCGATCACCAGCAATCCGCGGCTCGGCCGTCGGTCAAAAACCCGAGAAGAGACTGAAGAACGCGATGAAGATCACCAAACTCACCACCTATATCGTTCCGCCGCGCTGGCTGTTTTTGAAGATCGAGACCGACGAGGGCATTGTGGGCTGGGGCGAACCGGTCGTCGAAGGCCGCGCGCTGACCGTCAAGGCCGCCGTCCACGAACTGGAAGATTATCTGATCGGCAAGGACCCCTTCCTGATCGAGGACCATTGGACGGTGATGTATCGCGGCGGCTTCTATCGCGGTGGTGCTGCCCATATGAGCGCGATCTCCGGCATCGACCAGGCGCTGTGGGACATCAAGGGCAAGGCCCTCGGCCAGCCGATCCATTCCCTGCTCGGCGGCCAGCTGCGCGACCGCATCAAGGTCTATTCCTGGATCGGCGGCGACCGTCCTGCCGATGTCGCCAACAATGCCAGGGAGGTGGTCGCCCGCGGCTTCCAGGCGATCAAGCTCAACGGCTGCGAGGAGATGCAGATCGTCGACACCAATGAGAAGGTGGAGAAGGCAGTCGAAACCATCGCCGCCATCCGCGAGGCGATCGGACCGCATATCGGCATCGGCGTCGATTTCCACGGCCGCGTGCACAAGCCGATGGCCAAGGTGCTCGCCAAGGAACTCGAGCCCTACAAGCTGATGTTCATCGAGGAGCCGGTGCTTTCGGAAAACAAGGAAGCGCTGCGCGATATCGTCAACCATACCTCGACGCCGATCGCACTCGGCGAGCGGCTCTATTCGCGCTGGGACTTCAAGCAGGTGCTTGCTGACGGCTATGTCGATATCATCCAGCCCGATCTTTCGCATGCCGGCGGCATCACCGAATGCCGCAAGATCGCGGCGATGGCCGAAGCCTACGACGTGGCGCTGGCGCCGCATTGCCCGCTCGGCCCGATCGCGCTCGCCGCCTGCCTGCAGGTCGATGCCGTCAGCTACAATGCCTTCATCCAGGAACAGAGCCTCGGCATCCACTACAACACCGGCAACGACATCCTCGACTACATCTCCAACAAGGAGGTGTTCCACTATGCCGATGGTTTCGTCTCGATCCCGCAGGGGCCCGGTCTCGGCATCGAGGTCGACGAGGCCTATGTCATCGAGCGCGCCAAGGAGGGCCACCGCTGGCGCAACCCGATCTGGCGTCATGCCGACGGCAGCTTTGCCGAGTGGTAAAAGCGCACGCCCCGAAAATCGGACCCGATTTTCGGAAAGGATGATACGCAGTTCACAGTGATAGGGGTCGCGCAAGCGGCCCTTTTTTGTTCCTGATGTCGGATATCAGGCATTTCGTCCGTCATAGTGGAAACTCAAAGAGGAGATTCAGCATGGCCAGAGCAATCGCAATCATCGTCGCCCGCATCATTTTCAGCTTCATCTTCTTCATGGCCGCCGGCTTCAAGTTCGCCGATATCGGCGCCACGGCCGGTTACATCACCGCTGCCGGCTTTCCGATGGCGACATTCCTCGCCTGGGTCGCAGCCTTTTTCGAGATCGCGCTGGCGCTCGCCTTTATCTCCGGCGCCTTCTTCACCGAGGCCAGTCTGCTGGCGGGCATCTACGTGGTCTTCCTTGCCTTCGCCTTCCATGGACCGTCCCATTGGCAGCAGAATCAGGCTGAGTTCGGCTTCTTCGTCGATCACTTCACCTTCCTCGCCGGACTGCTCTTTGCCGCCGTCCATGGACCGGAGAAGTGGGCATTGCGGCACAGCTTCCTTGGAAAGCTTTGACGACCCGCCCTCCCTCCGGAACCAACAGCCATGCAGAACATTGGCTTAGCGGCAAACGGCAAGGGAGAGCCTGCGTATGGAGCTGAAGGGGAAGATCGCATTGGTGACGGGCGCCGGATCCGGCATCGGCAAGGCGGCCGCCTTGAGGCTCGCCGCCGAGGGAGCAAGGGTCGCCGTCTTGAGCCGCACTGCCAGCGAGGTCGAAAAGACTTGCGCCGAGATCAAGGCCGCCGGCGGCGGATCGATCGCACTGGCGGCCGATACCAGCGACGAAGCGCAAATGCGCGCCGCCATGGAGCAATTGACCACCGCCTTCGGCGACCTCGACATCGTTGTCGCCAATGCCGGCATCAACGGCGTCTGGGCGCCGATCGACGATCTGAGGCCGGATGAATGGGACAAGACCATCGCCGTCAATTTGCGCGGCACCTATCTGACCCTGCATCTGACAGTCCCGTATCTGAAGCGCCGCGGCGGGTCGATCGTCGTCGTCTCCTCGATCAACGGCACCCGCACCTTCACCACGCCGGGCGCCACCGCCTATACCGCAACCAAGGCCGGCCAGGTCGCCATGGTCCAGCAGCTCGCCCTCGAACTCGGCCGTCACGGCATCCGCGTCAATGCCGTCTGCCCCGGCGAGATCGAGACCAATATCGGCGCCAACACGGACAGCCGCCACCGCGAGGAGACGGAGGTGCCGGTCATCTGGCCGCAAGGGGATATCCCGATCGCCGGCGGTAAAGCGGGCAAGAGCGAGGACGTCGCCGAAACCATTCTCTTCCTCGCCTCCGACCGCGCCCGGCACATCACCGGGACGCCGATCTGGATCGACGGCGGCCAGGGGCTGCTGCGATAGCGCCCGATCCTGCGACGATCAGGTGTTGAGGCGTGCACCGTCGAGCGTATAGAGTTCCTGCGCGCGCTGCACGCCGCGCAATGCATAGCGCCCGACGCAGGCGATTGCCGCGCGCTGCTCCTCCGGTATCGCAGCGACGAAATCGGAGGAGATCAGCAGGTTGAGATCGACTGAACGGCACATCGAGGCGATGCGGCTGACCTCGTTGACGGCAGGGCCGATAACCGTGAAATCCAGCCGGTCCTGACTGCCGATATTGCCGTAGAAGACGTCGCCGATATGCAGGCCGATATAGACATCCGTCGTTGGCCGGCCATCGGCGGCGCGCGCAGCGTTGAGCTTGCCAAGCTTTTCCCGCAGCAGCGCTTCGGCGCGTAGCGCCGCGCGGCAGGTCTCGGCCGGCACCTCGCCTTTGAAGATGGCAAGCACGCCGTCGCCGATCAGCTTCAGCACGTTGCCGCCCGCCTCGTGGATCGCCGAGATCGCCACCTCGCTGTAATCGTTGAGCAGCGGGATGATTTCCTCCGGCGGCACGCGATCGGAAATCTTGGTGTAGTTCAACAGATCGGAAAACCACAGCGCCGCCGAAATCCGTTCCGATTTGCCGCGGCTGATCTTGCCTTCCATCACCTGGCGCGCCGCATCCTCGCCGAGATAGACCTCGGCAATGGTGCGGGCGATGCGTCCGAGCGCGACGCACTTGATCGCCAGCCCCAGCACCGGCACCAGCTTGCGCAGGATGGCGAGGTCGTGATCGGAAAAGCCTTGCGGGTGTCTGGTTGCGAAATGCGAAAAGAAGCAATCCATTTCGCCGATCGTGCCGGCCTCCGTGAAACGATGCATCAGCGCCACGAAATCCGTGTGGCCGGCTTCAGCGATCGTATCGAGCATGGTGAAATCAATCGGATCGCCGAAGCCGATGCGCCGGCGGATCTCCCGTTCATTGCTGGACCAAAGATGATAGAAGGCCGAACGTTGCCAGTTCGACGCCGCCTCGCCCGAGCTCGTCGGGCCATATTCGAATTCGGTCTCGACCTCCTCCACGCTGTCCCAGCGGAAGGCGCGGCCTTCATGCACCGGGTGCAGCGTATCCATCAGCGCCAGGCCGCGGTCGAGCGGCAGGCCGGCATTCCGGCAGGCTGCGCAAAAGCCGGTCATGAGTTCGACTTCGGAAGCGCCCTTCAGTCCCTGCTCCGTGATCCAGGCTGCAATCGTGCTGACGTCGCTATAATCCATGCCGCTCACCTTCACTCTCGCCCAAGCTGTAGTCCGAATTCGCCATCGAAGAAAGCCAATTGCCTCAATCGGCGG
The DNA here is from genome assembly GCF_001664485.1 of Rhizobium sp. N324. NCBI lineage: Bacteria > Pseudomonadati > Pseudomonadota > Alphaproteobacteria > Hyphomicrobiales > Rhizobiaceae > Rhizobium > Rhizobium sp. N324. Next base: position 4,140,287 of record NZ_CP013630.1, read on the forward strand.
CGGGCATGTTGTAGGGCGTGACGATTTCGACTGAAGAAAGCGAGGCCGGAACCGCCCGTCCCGCTGACGTCGCCCGACCCGCGATCGCCCTGAAAGCCGAACGCGCATCGGTTCTGAGATCATGATGCAGCACGAAGCCGATCCGGCGCGCGGCAAGCAAGGCCCGATTGTCGGCGTCGAGATCATGCGCGACGAAGACGCGGACCGGCCGGCTGGCCGCATCGAAGGCCGCCAGCACCGCCCGATTGCCGCCGCCGATCGAATAGACGGCGTTGATGGCGGGATCGGCCACCAAGGCTGCCGCCGCAAGCGTTCCCGTCGCCGCATCGCTGCCGTGGCCCTCGCTGATTTCGGTGATGCCGATGTCGGAATAGTGTGCGCGGATGATGCGGCGAAAGCCGATCTCGCGCTCCTCCTCGCCGCGAAACCGCCCACTCGACAGCGTCACGAGCACCTTGCCGCCGCGGCTGCCGAGCACTTCGCCGATCAGATAGGCGGCGGTCTCCCCCGCCGCCCGGTTGTCGGCGCCGGCATAGGCGATGCGCGCCGAATTCGGTAGGTCGGTCACCAGCGTCACCACAGGAATGCCGGCCGAATCCGCCCGCGCGACGGCGGCCGCCACCTCAACGACATCTGGCGCCTTGAGCACGATGCCATCACTGCCGCGCAGCCGGATGCGGTCGAGAAGCTGCACCATCTCGGCCGGCTTCATCACCTCAGCGAAATGGAACCGGCAGCGAAAGACGCCGGGCAGAAAAGCCGCCATTTCCGCCTCGAAGGCGGCACGCACCGCATCGCTGAAACGCTGCGGCGTCTCCATGACGATATCGATCGCCAGCGTTCGCCCGCTCGCCACCGCCCCGGCCTGCTGCTTTTCCAACTCGGCGATCGCCGCCTTCACCCGCATTTCCGTCTGTTGACGCACACCCGGCCGGCCGTTCAGCACCCGGTCGACAGTCGCGGTGCTGAGGCCCGCCTGAAAGGCGATATCCTTGACAAGGAAGAGATGGGTCATGGATTCCGTTTGATGGCTTTTTGATGGATTTCTGATCTATATCACCTCTCATCACGGCGTATAGTGCCTCATTCGAAAAAGGAGGAGGCATCATGAAGACCGACAATCCGAGAAAATTGCGCGCCGACCGTGTCTGGCTGAGCGAAGACAGCTGCGATCTCGATGATTTTCGACGCCTGGCGGAAAAGACCACCGCGCTTGCCGATTATCCCACCGCGTCAGCAGTCGAAAAGAACGTGCTGGTCTATGACAGCCGCAAGGTGACGGCAGCAACCGCGACGCCGGAAGATCGGCGCGCCGTGCTGGCCGAAATCTGCGAGGCCTTCGGTGAAGGCCCTGGTGTCGTCGTATTCAAACACGCCTATGAAGATACCGGTATCATCGACCGCGCCAGCGCGATCTTCGATGCGATCATCGAGGAGCAGCATCGCACCTCGACCGGCGGCGGCGATCACTTTGCCAAGCCCGGCGCCAACGACCGCATCTGGAACTCGCTGGAGAAACATTGCCTCGCCGACCCAACGAATTTTGCCGAATATTACGGCAATGCCATTGTAGCCCTGGCAAGCCAAGCCTGGCTCGGCCTGAGTTACCAGATGACGGCGCAGGTCAACCGGGTCAATCCGGGCGGGGCGGCGCAGTCGGCCCATCGCGACTACCATCTCGGCTTCCAGTCGTCTCAGGTCATCGAGCAGTTTCCGGCGCATGTGCACCGCCTTTCGCCGGTGCTGACCCTGCAGGGCGCGGTCGCCCATTGCGACATGCCGCTCGAAAGCGGCCCGACGCTCTTCCTGCCGCACAGCCAGACCTATGTGCCCGGCTATCTCGCGCTCAAGCGTCAGGAGTTCCGGGATTATTTCGAGGCCAACCATATCCAGCTGCCGCTCGAAAAAGGCGACGTCGTCTTCTTCAATCCCGCCCTCTTCCACGCCGCCGGCACCAACCGCTCGACCGACATCAAGCGCGTCGCCAACCTGCTGCAGGTCTCCTCCGCCTTCGGCCGGGCAATGGAAACCGTCAACCGCGAGAGAATGAGCGCCAGGCTCTTTCCCGCCTTGAAAGCCCTGCACGGCAGGCTCTCGCCCGATGAAATCGCCAACGCCGTCGCCGCCTGCGCCGAAGGTTATTCCTTCCCGACCAATCTCGACCGCGACCCGCCGCTCGGCGGCCTGGCGCCGAAGACGCAGGCACAGTTGATGCATGAGGCGCTGCAGGAAGGCTGGAGCGACGAAGCCTTTACGGCAGCGCTTGCCGAGCAGGCGCGGAAGAAATTGAGCTGAACTTGGAGACTGGAGCCCCCTCATCCGCCTGCCGGCACCTTCTCCCCGCCGGGGAGAAGAGACTTGCCGCAACGTCTCGATTCCCCCTTCTACCCAACGGGGAGAAGGTGCCCGTAGGGCGGATGAGGGGGCCACCCGCACTGCCATAATCCCTTCCCGCACGCGGGAGGCCCTTCGCATATCATCACCAGGAGGAACCATATGAGCACGGACCACGGCCGTCTCGACGGCAAGATCGCCATCGTCACCGGCGGCACGCAAGGATTGGGCGCCGCCATCGCCCATCTCTTCGCCGAACGCGGCGCGGAGGGCATCGTCATCTGCGGCCGCAACGAAGCCAAGGGCAAGGCGAAGGCGGCGGAGATTTCGGCCGCGACCGGCGCGAAGGTCGTCTACGTCAGAGCCGATCTCGGCAAGGTCGAGGATGCGCAGAATGTCGTCCACGCCTGTGACGAGGCCTTCGGCCGGATCGACGCGCTGGTCAATGCCGCCGCCATCACCGATCGCGGCACCATCCTCGACACCAGCCCCGAACTCTTCGACGCCATGTTCGCCGTCAATGTGCGCGCGCCGTTCTTCCTGATGCAGGAGACGGTGAAGGTCATGCGCCGCGAAAAGACCGAGGGCACGATCGTCAATATCGGCTCGATGTCGGCCAAGGCAGGCCAGCCCTTCATCGCCGCCTATTGCGCCTCCAAGGGGGCGCTGGAAACGCTGACGAAAAACACCGCCTATGCGCTATTGCGCAACCGTATCCGCGTCAACGGCCTGAATATCGGCTGGATGGCTTCCGAGGGTGAGGATCGGATCCAGCGCGAATTTCACAATGCACCCGCCGACTGGTTGGAGAAGGCGGCCGCAAGCCAGCCCTTCGGCCGGCTCGTCGATCCGCATGAGGTAGCGCGCGCCTGCGCCTATCTGTCGTCGGCCGAATCCGGGCTGATGACCGGCTCGGTCATCTGCTTCGACCAGTCGATCTGGGGCGCTTACGACGGCTCGCCGCATCCTGTCGTCGCCCTCTGATGAACACCGGAGCCAGGCATTTCCCACCGCCTGGCTCTGGCACCTCCCCGCATTTGTCGTTAGGAAGAGGGCGACAGCATTTGAGGAGGAAACCGCCGTGGCCGAGAACCCAATTTATGACATCCGCGACGAACGCTTCAATGCTCTGGTCATCGGCAACGCCGCTCTCGAAGAGCTTTATTCCGGCTGCCGCTGGACGGAAGGCCCGGTCTGGTTTTCCGACCTCAACTGTCTTCTCTGGAGCGATATCCCGAACGAACGCATGATGCGCTGGACGCCGGATGGCACAGTTTCGATCTTCCGCTCGCCCTCCAACTACGTCAACGGCAACACCCGCGACCGGCAGGGCCGGCTGGTCTCCTGCGAACATGGCGGCCGCCGCGTCACCCGCACCGAACCGGACGGCACCATCACCATTCTCGCCGACAGCTACAAGGGCAAAAGGCTGAACTCGCCGAACGACGTCGTCGTGCATTCCGACGGTGGGATTTGGTTCACCGATCCGACCTACGGCGTCCTGTCGGATTACGAAGGCCACAAGGCCGAGCCCGAACAGCCGACCCGTAACGTCTACCGGATCGATCCTGCAAGCGGCGCGATCGAGGCCGTCATCGAGGATTTCATCCAGCCGAACGGCCTTGCCTTCTCGCCCGACGAGACGAAGCTTTACATCGCCGATTCCGGCTCGGCAAAACATGAGGTGCCCTGCCACATAAGAGTTTTCGACGTCGTCGACGGCAGGAGGCTTACAAACAGCCGCTATTTCTGCAGCCTCGATGCAGGCCACCCCGACGGTTTCCGCTTCGACGTCAGCGGCAATCTCTGGACGAGTGCCGGCGACGGCGTGCATTGCTTCTCACCCGACGGCACGCTGCTCGGCAAGATCAAGCTACCGCAGACCGTCTCCAACCTGACCTTCGGCGGCCCCAAGAAAAACCGGCTTTTCATCACCGCGACGCGTTCGGTCTATTCGATCTATACCAAGACCAACGGCGTCCAATATCCCTAGGGAACCCGGCACCGTGTGCGCGACAGCCACAGCCGACGACATCCCCATCGTCGACGAGAACGGCATCGCTCCAATGCATCTCGCCCGAAAAGGGTGAAGCGGTTGCGGATGACGGCAAGCCTGAAAAAAGCTAAAGCGCGTCGCATGAATCGAATGAAATGTGACGCGTTCCAGCTACTCGCAGCTTATTGCATCAAGGAGGAATACAAGATGACCCGATTTTCACGCGCCGAAAGACGCCGCACCGCTCCTGATGCCATGACCGGGAGGGGCTGAAATGCGTTCCATCGTTTCCTTCAACGAAGGCTGGAGTTTCCATGAGGGCTTCGGACAGCGCCTGCTCGAAAGCTTCGACGCCGCCAAGTCCGTCAGCCTGCCCCATACCGCCGTCGAACTGCCCTTCAACTATTTCGACGAGAAAAGCTATCAGCGCGCCTTCACCTACCAGAAGGTGCTGCGCTGGCTGCCGGAATTCGAAGGCCGCGAGGTGTCGCTCGTTTTCGACGCCGCCATGGCCGACAGCGTCGTCTATCTGAACGGCGAAGAAATCATCGCCCATAAGGATGGCTACACCCCCTTCGAAGCCCGCCTCACCGGCAAGCTCGTCAAGGGCGAGAACCTCGTGACCGTCAAGATCGACGGCAGCGAAAACCCCGAGATCCCGCCCTTCGGCGGCCGCATCGATTATCTGACCTATGCCGGCATTTACCGCGACGTCTGGCTGAAGGTCACCGACCCCGTCTCGATCCGCAATCTGAAGATCGAAACCACCGACGTGCTTGCCCCGGAAAAATCGGCGACCATCCGCGTCGATATCGCCAATCCCGAGGGCCGCAGCTTCTCGGCAACCGTCACCGCCACGCTGAAGCAGGCGGACGGCGCAGTGATCGCCACCGCGGCGACCGAAACGATCGGCGACCGCACCCGGCTTTCCTTCGGCGGCCTCACCGGCATCACCCTTTGGGACATCACCGATCCCACGCTCTACGAAGTCACCATCGAACTCCGGACCGAGCACGGCTCCGACCGTGTCTCCACCCGTTTCGGCTTCCGCACCGCCGAATTCACGCCGGAAGGTTTCCTGTTGAACGGCAGGCCGCTGAAGCTGCGCGGCCTCAATCGCCACCAGGCCTTCCCCTATGTCGGTTATGCCGCCGGCCGCTCCGCCCAGGAGCGCGACGCCGACATTATGAAGAACGTGCTGAAGTGCAATATCGTCCGCACCTCGCATTATCCGCAGTCGAAATGGTTCCTCAACCGCTGCGACGCGATCGGCCTGCTGGTCTTCGAAGAGATCCCCGGCTGGCAGCATATCGGCGATGCAGACTGGCAGAAGGAATCGATCGAAAACGTCCGCCGCATGATCGAGCGCGACTGGAACCACCCCTCGATCATCATCTGGGGCGTGCGCATCAACGAATCCCAGGATAATCACGATTTCTACGCCGAGACCAATCGCCTCGCCCGCGAGCTCGACAGCACCCGCCAGACCGGCGGCGTGCGTTATATCACCGAGAGCGAGCTGCTCGAAGACGTCTACACGATGAACGACTTCATCCTCGGCAACGAGGAACTACCGGGCGCCAACCGCCCGCGCACCGTGCTGCGCGGCCAGCAGGAAAATACCGGGCTTTCCGCCAAGGTGCCGTACCTCATCACCGAGTTCAACGGCCATATGCACCCGACCAAGATCTATGACCAGGAACAGCGCCAGGCCGAGCATGTGCGCCGTCACCTCGATGTGCTGAACGCCGCCTATGGCGATCCGGATATCTCGGGCGCCATCGGCTGGTGCATGTTCGATTACAACACCCACAAGGATTTCGGCTCCGGCGACCGCATCTGCTATCACGGCGTCATGGACATGTTCCGCGAGCCGAAATTCGCCGCCTATGCCTATATCAGCCAGTGTGATCCGTCCGAGGAGATCGTCATGAAGCCGGCGACCTTCTGGGCGCGCGGCGAGCGCAATATCGGCGGCGCGCTGCCGCTGATCATCCTGACCAATTGCGACGAGGTCGAACTGCAATATGGCGGGCTCAGCAAGCGCATTGGCCCGGACCGCGAGAATTATCCGCACCTGCCGCATCCGCCCGTCGTGCTCGATCATCGCCACTTCACTGCAGATGAGCTTGGCACCTGGGGCCTCGAATGGATCGACGGCACCTTGACCGGTTATATCGGCGGCGAGCCGGTGGCCAGCCTGACGCTGGCCGCCGATCCCTTGCCGACGACGCTGGAAATCGTCGCCGACAGCTCGACGCTGAAGGCCCGCGAACGCGACAGCACCCGCGTCATCATTCGCGCGCTCGACCAGTGCGGCCAGCGCCTGCCTTTCATGAACGACAGCATTTCGCTGAAGGTGCATGGGCCAGCAAAGATCGTCGGCCCGGCCAATGTGCCGCTGCAGGGCGGCACCGCCGGCTTCTGGCTGGAGGCGACGGGGCTGGTCGGTGAAATCACCGTCGAAGCGGTTTCCTCGCGTTTCCCCCCGGTGACCCTCAGCGTGACGGCGGCCGCCTAATTTAGTGCAGAACCGCGCGTCTTATCAGGCGCGCGGCTCCGATGGCCATCATGCGATCCGCACCTGGCTCTGCGGATCGAAGAACACGGCCTTGTCGAGATTGAAGGCGAGGCGTGTGGTCTGTCCCGGGGCGATGCCGGCATCGGCGCGCAGGCGGGCGACGACGGATTTGCCGCCGAGCTTGGTGACGGCGAAGGTGTCGGAGCCGGCCGGTTCGACGACCTCGATCAGGCAGTCGTCCTCGGTCAGCGAACGCGCCTTGCGGTCGGCACCATCAGGGTCGGTTAGCGCCTCCGGGCGGATGCCGAAGATCACCTGCTTGCCGGCATAGGCCGACAACCCGTTGGCGCCGGCGACCACCGGCAATCTCAGCGGCGCGCCGTTCGGCCGTTCGAGTGCGACGGCAAGCCCGGAGGCGCCATTTTCGACGGTGGCGTTGAGCAGGTTCATCGCCGGCGATCCCATGAAGTCGGCGACGAAGAGATTGGCCGGGCTGTTATAGATCTCGGCCGGCGTGCCGAACTGCTGCAGCACCCCGTCCTTCAGCACGGCGATCTTGGTCGCCAGCGTCATCGCCTCGATCTGGTCGTGGGTGACATAGACGAAGGTGGTGCCCATGCGCTGATGCAGCCGCTTGATCTCGGTGCGCATGTCGACGCGCAGCTTGGCGTCGAGATTGGAAAGCGGCTCGTCGAACAGGAAGACCTGCGGATTGCGCACCAAAGCCCGGCCCATGGCGACGCGCTGGCGCTGGCCGCCGGACAATTGCGACGGCTTGCGGTCGAGCAGATGGCCGATCTGCAGCATGTCGGAGACCTGCTTGATCGCCTTGGCCCGCTCCTCCTTCGGCACGCCGCGGATCTCCATGCCGAAGGCGATATTGCCCGCCACCGTCATGTTCGGATAGAGCGCATAGGACTGGAATACCATGGCGATGTCGCGCTTGGAGGGATGCAGGCCGCTGATGTCGCGCCCGTCGATCCTGATGTCGCCCGAGGTGATCGTCTCCAGCCCGGCAATGGTGTTGAGCAGGGTCGACTTGCCGCAGCCGGACGGGCCGACCAGCACCAGGAAGCCGCCCTTTTCGAGTTCGAGGTCGATGCCCTTGAGAATGTCGACGGCGCCGAAGCGTTTTCTGAGACCGGAGATTTCCAGGAAGGCCATGACTTACCCTTTGACTGCGCCCGCCATCAGACCGCGCACGAAGTAGCGGCCGGCGAGGATATAGACGATGAGTGTCGGAACGGCCGCGATCATCGCCGCCGCCATGTTGACATTGTATTCGACCACTCCGGTCGAGGTGTTGACGACATTGTTGAGCGCCACCGTCATCGGCATGGAGTCGCCAGTGCCGGCATAGGCCGAGGCAAACAGGAAGTCGTTCCAGATGTTGGTGAACTGGTAGATGACGGTGACGACGATGATCGGCAGCGAGTTCGGCAGCATGATGCGGCGGAAGATCTGGAAGAAGCTGGCGCCGTCGACCTGGGCGGCGCGGACCAGCTCGGTCGGAAAGGCCTCGTAGAAATTGCGGAAGAACAGCGTGGTGAAGCCCAAGCCATAGACGACATGGACGAAGACCAGGTTGATCGTGGAATTGCCGAAGCCGAAGTTCCAGCCGGTGGCGTTCTGCAGGGTGACGCCGAAGCGGCCGAGCGAGCCGAGGATGGTCGCCATCGGCAAGAGCACCGACTGGAACGGGATGAAGCAGGCAAACAGCATCAGCCCGAACACCAGCGTATGGCCGGGGAAACGCCATTTGGTCAGGATATAGCCGTTCAGCGCTCCCATGATGGTGGAGATGGCCACCGCCGGCACCACCATCTTGATCGAGTTCCAGAAGTAGCCCTTGATGCCGGCGCAGGTCAGCCCGACGCAGGTCTCGCCCCAGGCCTTGATCCAGGGATCGAAGGTCGGGGCCTCAGGCAGCGCCAGCATGTTGCCGCCCTGGATCTCGTCCATCGTCTTGAACGAGGTCACGAGCATGACGAAGAGCGGCATCAGGTAGAGGATGGCGAAGATCACCAGCAGGCCGTAGATGACCAGCCGGCCGATCCAGCGGGTGTTGCTGGAATGGGAGGGAGAGGAAGCCGAGATGCTCATCGCGCCTTCTCCTTCAGTTCGGAATAGAGATAGGGCACGATGATCGCCGAGATCGTCATCAGCATGATGATGGCGCTGGCCGAGCCGACGGCCATCTCGTTGCGCTTGAAGGTGTATTCATACATGAAGTTGGACGGCAGCCAGGCCGAGCCGCCCGGCCCGCCCGAGGTCAGCGCCACCACAAGGTCGTAGGACTTGATCGCCATATGGGCGAGCACGATGAAGGCGGAGAGGAAGATCGGCCGCAGCAGCGGAATGACGATGCGGCGATAAAGCTGCAAGGGCGAGGCGCCGTCGATCTGCGCCGCCTTCATGATCTCGCCGTCGATGCCGCGAAGCCCCGCCAGGAACATCGCCATGACGAAGCCCGACGCCTGCCAGACACCGGCGATGACGACGGTATAGATGACGAAGTCCTTGTTCTTGATCCAGTCGAAGTGGAAGCTCGTCCAGCCGAAGTGATGCAGCGTCTGCTCCAGCCCGAGGCCGGGATCGAGGAACCACTTCCAGGCCACCCCGGTGACGATGAAGGAGAGCGCCATCGGATAGAGGAAGATCGGCCGCAGCAACCCCTCGCCGCGGATCTTCTGGTCGAGCAGGATGGCCAGGAAAAGGCCGAGCGCCAGGCAGATGCCGACATAGAGGAAGCCGAAGATCGCCATGTTGGTGATCGAGGTATACCAGGATGACGGCGGATCGCTCTCGAAGGTCCAGCGCCACAGCCGCTGATAGGCGCGTGGCCCCGTCAGCGCATAAGACGGAAAGGTCTTGGAATTGGTGAAGGAGAGATAGGCCGTCCAGACGATGAAGCCGTAGACGAAGATGAGGGTGATAACGAAGCTCGGCGCCAGCACGATCTTCGGCAGCGCATCCTGCAGCCGGCCTCTGAGCGAGATCGGCGTCGCTCGCCGGGGTGTCAGAACCGGATCGGTGGTGGCAACTGTGCTCATGGATATCATCTCCCTTCCCGCAGGATCGCTCGGCATTTATCGCTGCGGAGCCTGACGCTTCCCCGCGGCAGGCGCGGGGAAGCCATGTGCATCGACTGATCTCAGCGAGCGTCGTCGATCGCCTGGACCAGCTGGGTGACGGCTTCGTCGGAGCTCTTGATCTGGCCATGGACGAACTTCGAGACGACGTCCTTATAGGCATTGGCGATCGCCGGCGGCGCGCCGTACCCTTGAGCGAGCGAACCGAACAGCGTGCCGCCCTCGTTGGCCGCCTTCAGGTCGGCAATGCCCTTCTTGCCGCAGGCGTCGAAGTCGGTGTCGGGAACGTCGGTACGGGCCGGCACCGAACCCTTGACGACGTTGAAGGCCGACTGGAAGCTCTTCGACAGCGTTGCCGTTGCCAGCGCCACCTGCGCCGCCTTGCGGTCGTCGGGGACGTTGAACATGCCGAACATGTCGGAGTTGTAGATGACGCTGCCGTCGGTGCCGGGGAAGCGGTAGCACAGGAAGTCCTTGTCCGGGGTCTTCTTGGCGGCGACGAATTCGCCCTTCGCCCAGTCGCCCATCACCTGCACCAGCGCATCACCCTTGATGACCATGGCGGTCGCGAGATTCCAGTCGCGGCCGGAGAAGTTCGGATCGACGTATTTGACGATCTTCGCCAGGTTGTCGAAGGACGTCTTCATCGTGTCCGACTTCAGCGACGCCTCGTCGAGGTCGTTGAAGGCCTTCTTGTAAAATTCCGGGCCGCCGGTCGACAGCACGATGGAATCGAACATCGTCGCTTCCTGCCAGTTCTGGCCACCGAGCGCCAAGGGGATGACACCGGCCGCCTTCGCCTTGTCGAGCAGGGCGATCAGGTCGTCGAAGCTCTTCGGCTCAGTGCCGCCGATCTTGTCCATCACCGCCTTGTTGATCCACAGCCAGTTGACCGAGTGCACGTTGACGGGGGCTGCAACCCACTTGCCGTCATAGACGGAGAACTTCTGCAGGGCCGCCGGCACCGACTTGTCCCAGCCTTCCTTCTTGGCCGTCTCGGTCAGGTCGCCCATGACGCCGGCCTGGGCATAATCGAGCACGGTATAACCGAGCATCTGCGAGGCCGTCGGATAGGTGCCGGCCGCCACCATCGCCTTCAGCGCCGTCATCGCCGCATCACCGCCGCCGCCGGCAACCGGAACGTCCTTCCAGGCAAAACCTTCCTTCGACAGATCCTCCTTCAAAACGTTCAAAGCAGCCGCCTCGCCGCCAGACGTCCACCAGTGCAGCATCTGCACTTCTTTTACGTCGGCTGCGCGGGCGCCGCCGAGGCCAGCCATCATCACGACGGCAATCGCCGCCGAGCTCAAAAACTTGCGCATGAATTTCCTCCCATTTGAAAATCGGCGGCGGGCCCTCCCTGCCGCCCGATGTTTTCCGCCGTTACAGCGGTCGACATACGGCCACGCTCCTCCGCGCGGTTGCTAATTTAAAACGTTATAAGCCACGGATCGTCAAGTCCTTTCTCGACTCCCGAGAAAAATATGGTTATTCCATCATCATATTGAATTAATTGTATATTTCTTCCTCTTGATAACAATCGCCGAAAGTCGACACGATGCAAGACGAGGCGACGGTGGCCGACGAGGATCGCGGACGCCTGCTGCGTCAGCGCCATCAACAATGCTGACGCTGAGGACCTGCGCGCCCTGCCGCCGCCGCAATTAGATTTGGCGATCAGCGAGACCGAACAACTTTCGAGGCTGACATCTTAAAACTGTTTGCATCGCGCGTGATTTCGCCTAGAAGCACGCCGTAATCCGGTCGCAGCCCACCCGGTCAAAACAAGGGATCCAAAATATGAAGACCATCGTCGTCTGCTCTGGCGGACTCGACTCCGTTTCGCTCGCCCATAGAATAGCGGCGGAACAACAACTGATCGGCCTCGTCTCCTTCGACTACGGCCAGCGCCACCGCAAGGAACTCGACTTCGCCGCCAAGTGTGCCGCGCGCCTTGCCGTTCCCCATCATGTCATCGACATCGCCGCCATCGGCGGCCATCTCAGCGGATCGGCGCTGACCGACAATGTCGAGGTCCCGGACGGCCACTATGCCGAGGAGACCATGAAGGCCACCGTAGTGCCGAACCGCAATGCCATCATGCTGGCGATCGCCTTCGGCCTAGCGGCCGCGCAAAAGGCGGATGCTGTTGCCGTCGCCGTGCATGGCGGCGACCACTTCATTTACCCCGACTGCCGGCCGGGCTTCATCGATGCCTTCCAGCGCATGCAGAACGAAGCGCTGGACGGTTATGCCAGTGTCAGACTGCTCGCCCCCTATGTCGATGCTCCCAAGGCGGCGATCGTCGCCGACGGAGCGAAACACGGCACACCCTTTGCGGAAACCTGGTCCTGCTACAAAGGCGGCAGGCTCCACTGCGGGCGCTGCGGAACCTGCGTCGAACGCCGTGAAGCTTTCCATCTTGCCGGTATTTCCGATCCGACCGACTATGAAGACCGGGATTTCTGGAAAGCGGCGGTGTCGCAATATTCCGCGGCGGAGGTGCGTTGATGTACCGCATCACCAAGGAGTTCCATCTCTCCGCTTCGCACCAGCTGGATCATCTGCCGGCCGACCATCAATGCGCCAGGCTCCACGGCCATAACTACATCGTGGTCGTCGAACTCTCGGCCGAAAGCCTGAACGACGACGGCTTCGTTCGCGACTATCACGACCTGTCGCCGCTCAAGCGCTATATCGACGAAACCCTCGATCATCGCCACCTGAACGAGGTCTTCGGCCATTCGAAAGTCACGTCCGAATTCCTGGCAAAGCACTTTTACGACTGGTGCAGAGAGCGCTTCCCGGAGACATCGTCCGTCCGCGTCAGCGAGACGCCGAAGACCTGGGCGGAGTACCGGCCATGAGCGGAGAGACCATTCGCGTCAGCGAGATCTTCGGCCCGACCATCCAGGGCGAAGGCGCTTTGATCGGGCTGCCGACGGTGTTCGTCCGGACGGGCGGCTGTGACTACCGCTGTTCCTGGTGCGACAGCCTTCACGCGGTCGACAGCGCCTTCCGGGATCAGTGGATTCCCATGTCCACCGAAGCGATCTGGCAGGAGGTCACCAAGCTCTCCGCCGGCCGGCCGATGACGGTTTCCCTTTCCGGCGGCAATCCGGCGATCCAGCCGCTGGGGCCACTGATCGAATTCGGCCATTCTCAAGGGTACCGCTTCGCGCTGGAAACGCAGGGGAGCGTCGCCCGCAACTGGTTTCGCGATCTCGACATGCTGGTCTTGAGCCCGAAGCCGCCGTCAAGCGGAATGCTGACAGATTGGGAAGAGGTCGACAACTGCCTCCGGCTCGCCGCCGGCGGTCCGGAGATCGCCTTGAAAATCGTCGTCTTCGACGATGACGACTACGCCTTCGCCCGAGAGGCGGGCCGGCGCTATCCCTATGTCCCCTTGTACCTTCAGCCGGGCAACCATACGCCGCCGCCCCCCGATGACAACGACGCCCGTATCGATATTGACGGCGTGATGGACCGGATGCACTGGCTCGTCGAGAAAGTGACTGTTGATGGATGGTTTTCCCCGCGCGTGCTGCCCCAGCTGCACGTGCTGCTGTGGGGGAACAAACGCGGCGTCTGAACCTGCCTGAGCCTAAAGCGCGTCGCGATCCTTTAGATTCGCTCCTCGCGCCTTAGCTCTTTATTTTCTCGCATGTCGTTGCCGCAAAAGCGCTTCGCGCTTTGCCTGGGAAAACCGCGGCACACTTTTGCGCGACATGCTTTAACGCTCCGGAAAAGCGAAGACATCGACAGGCTCTCCGAGCCCGCGCAGCGGAAAGGTGCCGAGGCTGTCCATGTCTTTCGCACAGCCCGCCATTTCGACGAAGGCCCGCGACAGCAGCACCGGACGCTTGACCTCCTTGGTCAGGCTTTCCAGCCGCGAGGCGACATTGACCGCCGGGCCGATGACGGTGAAATCCAGCCGCCGGCGCGAGCCGATATTGCCGTACATGACGTCGCCGACATGCACGCCGACGCCATAACGCAGCGGCTCTCGCCCCGCCCGTATATGCTGCTCGTTCAGCTCGGCCATCGACGCCTGCCCTTCGCGGATCGCCTGCAGCAGGTCGGCGCAGGCTGTTTCCTTGCTCAGTGGGAAGATTGCCAGCAATCCATCACCCATGAACTTCAGGATTTCGCCGCCATAGCGTTCGATCGGGTCCGACATCGCGTCGAAATAATCGTTGAGCAGATGGATGACATCGTCGCGCGGCCAGAGATCGGAGATCGCCGTAAAATCGCGCAGGTCGCAGATCATGATTGCCGCGCCGACGGTGGCGCCGCTGCCGCGTGTCGTCACACCCGACAGGATCTGCTCGCTCGCATGCGGCCCGACATAGGTCTGCAGCAACGTGCGCGCCATGATGTTTTTCAGCCGGATTTCGCTGACAAGCGTTAGCGCCGGCAGGAGATCGCGCAGGAAATCGATGTGCTCGCGCTCGAAGCCGCCCGGCCGGCCGGTGGAAAATGTAGCGACATGGCGTTTGCCTAAGGTGTGTTCGAGTGGCCAGGCGATATATTCGGTCAAGCCGTCGTCGCGCAGGTCCTGATAGAATGAATCCATCTCGCCGTCGGCTGCGCCTTCCAGCTGCCTGCGCACCTCCTCCGCACCCTGATGGATCGCGTTGACCGGACTGGTCAGGAACTCCGGCGTGTTTTCGACCCCATAGGCGAATGTGTCGATCTTCGCCTCGGTGAGCCCTTCCTTCCAGAGAAGGCGCGCACCCACCCATTGCGGGTGGTTCACCCTGAAATGCAGCGTTGCCCGGGCCACCGGCACCCCAGCCGCCAGCAGCTTCTCACACATGTCCACCAGGATGTTGTCGATGAAGCGCTCGCCGCGCGTCTCGTTCACCAACCAGTCGAGAATTCGTCTCCGGCGAATCGGCCAGACGCCTTCGTCCGCCTCGGCGGCAGTTCCGACCTTGTTTAAAAAAGACGACATCTAAAACTCCCGCTACACCACTTCACTGGCGAGTGCCGAACTCAATTTCCCGCTGAATGTGGTCGATGAGAGAGCAAATGATAAGGGGAGGCATCGATTAAACCTCAGAAATCCCAATCCTCGTCCTCGGTCGCCACGGCCTTGCCGATGACATAGGACGAGCCGGAGCCGGAGAAGAAGTCATGGTTCTCGTCGGCATTCGGCGAAAGCGCCGACAGGATCGCCGGATTGACCTTGCAAGCCTCGGCCGGGAAAAGCGCCTCATAGCCGAGGTTCATCAGCGCCTTGTTGGCGTTGTAATGCAGGAATTTCTTGACGTCCTCGGTCAGCCCGACGCCGTCATAGAGCGCCTCGGTATATCTGGCCTCGTTATCATAGAGTTCGAGCAGCAGATCGAAGGCGAAATCCTTGATCTCCTGCCGTCTCTCCTCGGACAGCCGCTCCAGCCCGCGCTGGAATTTGTAGCCGATATAATAGCCGTGCACCGCCTCGTCGCGGATGATCAGCCGGATCATGTCGGCCGTGTTGGTCAGCTTGGCGCGGCTCGACCAGTACATCGGCAGATAGAAGCCGGAATAGAACAGGAAGCTTTCGAGGAAGACGCTGGCAACCTTCTTCTTCAGGGGATCGCCGGAACCGTACTGCTCCATGATCAGCGCCGATTTCCGCTGCAGGAACTCGTTTTCTTCAGACCAGCGATAGGCATCGTCGACGTCGGGCGTCGAGCACAGCGTCGAGAAGATCGAGGAATAGGAGCGCGCATGCACCGCCTCCATGAACGAGACGTTGGAAAGCACCGCCTCCTCATGCGGGGTGACCGCATCCTCCATCAGCCTGATTGCGCCGACGCCGTTCTGGATCGTGTCGAGCAGTGTCAGCCCGGTGAAGACCCGGATAGTGAACTGCTGCTCGGCCGGCGTCAGCGTCGCCCAGGACGGAATGTCGTTGGAAAGCGGCACTTTCTCCGGCAGCCAGAAATTGCCGGTCAGCCGGTTCCAGACCTCGAGATCCTTATCGTCCTCGATGCGGTTCCAGTTGATGGCACGCACGCGGGAAACAGGTTTTAATTGCATGTTCATTGAGTGGTCCCTCTTGAGGAATTTGCCTGGGTTTTGCCCCTCATCCGCCTGCCGGCACCTTCTCCCCGTAAACGGGGCGAAGGAGATATGCGGCAACCTCTCCATCCCCATCTAGGTCTCGCAGGGCACGTCCCCTCTCCCCGTGAGAACGGGGAGAGGGTTAGGGTGAGGGGCAAAATGCTCCGGAGCGAATTCGAATCAAAGCGTACAAGACACGCAGCCCTGCACCTCGGTGCCGGACAGCGCCATCTGGCGAAGGCGGATGTAGTAGATCGTCTTGATGCCCTTCTTCCAGGCGTAAATCTGCGCCTTGTTGATGTCGCGCGTCGTCGCCGTGTCGCGGAAGAACAGGGTCAGCGACAGGCCCTGGTCGACATGCTGGGTTGCCGCCGCATAGGTATCGATGATCTTCTCCGCCCCGATCTCGTAGGCGTCCTGGTAATAATCGAGGTTGTCGTTGGTCATGAACGGCGCCGGATAGTAGACGCGGCCGATCTTGCCTTCCTTGCGAATCTCGATCTTCGAGACGATCGGATGGATCGAGGAGGTCGAGTGGTTGATATAGGAGATCGAGCCCGTCGGCGGCACCGCCTGCAGGTTCTGGTTATAGAGGCCGGAGGTCATGACCGCCGCCTTCAGCGCCACCCAATCGTCCTGCGTCGGAATATGGATTGCTGATTCGTCGAACAGCGCCTGCACTGTCTCGGTCACCGGCTTCCATTCCTTTTCGGTATATTTGTCGAAATAGTCGCCGGAGGCATATTTCGAATTTTCGAAGCCCTTGAAGCTTTGGCCTCGTTCGACCGCCAGCAGGTTAGAAGCGCGGATCGCGTGATAGGTCACCGTATAGAAATAGATATTGGTGAAATCGACGCCTTCCTCTGAGCCGTAGAAGATCCGCTCGCGGGCGAGATAGCCGTGCAGGTTCATCTGGCCGAGCCCGATCGCATGGCTCTCGTCATTGCCCTTCTCGATCGACGGAACAGAAGCGATATGGCTCATGTCGGAGACCGCCGTCAGCGCCCGGATCGAGGCCTCGATCGTCCTGCCGAAATCGGCGGAATCCATGGCCGCGGCGATATTCAGCGAGCCGAGATTGCAGGAAATATCCTTGCCGAGGTGCTTGTAGGAGAGGTCGTCGTTATATTCGCTCGCCTCGCTCACCTGCAGGATCTCCGAGCAGAGATTGCTCATGGAGATGCGACCCGCAACCGGGTTTGCCCGGTTCACCGTGTCCTCGAACATGATGTAGGGATAGCCGCTCTCGAACTGGATCTCGGCGATCACCTGGAAGAATTCACGCGCCTTGATCTTCTTCTTCGAGATGCGGGCATCCGCCACCATCTCGCGATACTTTTCCGTCACCGAAATCTCGGTGAAGGGCAGGCCGTAGACGCGCTCTACGTCATAGGGCGAGAACAGGTACATGTCCTCGTTGTTCCTCGCGAGTTCGAAGGTGATGTCGGGCACGACGACACCGAGCGACAGCGTCTTGATGCGGATCTTCTCGTCGGCATTCTCGCGCTTGGTGTCGAGGAAGCGCATGATATCGGGGTGATGGGCGTTGAGATAGACGGCGCCCGCCCCCTGGCGTGCACCGAGCTGGTTGGCATAGGAGAACGAGTCTTCGAGCAGCTTCATGACGGGGATGATGCCCGACGACTGGTTCTCGATCTGCTTGATCGGCGCGCCGGCCTCACGGATATTCGTCAGCGACAGCGCCACGCCGCCGCCACGCTTCGACAATTGCAGCGCCGAATTGATCGACCGGCCGATCGATTCCATATTGTCCTCGACCCGCAGCAGGAAGCAGGAAACGAGTTCGCCACGCTGCTTCTTGCCGGCATTGAGGAAGGTCGGCGTTGCCGGCTGGAAACGGCCGGAAATGATTTCGTCGACCATGTCGCGGGCAAGCGCCTCGTCGCCACGCGCCAGGGTCAGCGCCACCATGCAGATGCGATCCTCGTAGCGCTCGAGATAGCGCTTTCCGTCGAAGGTCTTCAGCGTATAGCTGGTGTAATATTTGAAGGCGCCGAGGAAGGTCGGGAAGCGGAACTTCCTGGCATAGGCGTGGTCGAACAGGTCGCGGACGAAATTGAAGGAATACTGGTCGAGCACCTCCTGCTCGTAATAGCCCTCGGTCACGAGGTAATCGAGCTTTTCCCTCAGATTGTGAAAGAACACGGTGTTCTGGTTCACATGCTGCAGAAAATACTGCTTGGCCGCCAAGCGGTCCTTGTCGAGCTGGATCCGTCCCTCATCGTCATAGAGGTTCAGCATGGCGTTCAGCGCGTGATAATCGAGCGCTTCCGCCGCTTTCAAAGGGCGTTCGCCGGTGGGATGAGCAAAAGTGTTATGCGGTTTTGCGCCCGCATCCCGCGTCAGAGTTGTTCCCGTGTCCAAAACCGTTCCATTCCGTGTTTGACGTTGGCGACATCCTCCTCCGTGCCCATGAGCTCGAACCTGTAGAGGTAAGGCACCTGGCATTTGCGCGAGATCACGTCGCCGGCGAGCCCGTATGTCTCGCCGAAATTGCTGTTGCCCGCGGCAATCACGCCGCGGAGGAGTCCACGGTTCTCCGCATCGTTCAGGAAACGGATCACCTGTTTGGGAACGGCGCCCTTGCCGTCGCCGCCGCTATAGGTCGGCACAACAAGCACGAAGGGTTCGCGGATAGGGAATGCGTCCGCACCGCCCGCCGGAATGCGCGCCGCGCGCAATCCAAGCCTGGCGACAAAGCGATGGGTATTGCCGGATCGGCTGGAATAATAAACGATCAGCCCCATCGCCTTTTCCCTCGGGTCAGGAGAGCGCGCTGATCATGTCGGGACGGAAACCCGCCCAATGCCGCTCACCGGCGATGACGACGGGGGCCTGCATGTAGCCGAGGCTGCGGACGCGATCGAGCGCTTCGGCATCCTGCGAGATATCGACGATGTCGTAATCGACGCCCAGACGGTCGAGGGCGCGATAGGTGGCGGTGCATTGGACGCAGGCGGGTTTGCTGTAGACGGTAACGCTCATCATGTTCCTCGTGATGTCAAAGAATTCAGGACGCAATACTGGGATCGGGCGCCTTGCGACGTCCGGGGCAACGTTTTGATGGTGATCTGGCAAAGTCGGCGCTTTAAACGCCTGATACGATCCCTTTCGGGATTTGCGCGGGCGGCGGCCTTGATATTCTGGACATGACTTCAACCCCGAAGTGCTCATGCGGACGTTCGGGGCAGCGCAACAGGCGCGGATCATTCCGCTTTCATGCACGCGACCTTCCGGACACCCCGCCGGTGGACATCTAGTTCAAGGCAGGTCTCCTGGCTCGCGGGTCGAAGCACCCTGCCCCAGCCTTCCCGAGGCATCATGCCTCAGTGACCTGAAATCGGACAGTTGCTCGCCGCTCACAGTTGCGGGGGCAGCTCCGGCCTTGTTGCGCCGTTATGGCGAAACGCACCGTATTCCCGTCTTAGCCTGCGATCCTGACGAATCGAAGGAACCTTGAACACTAGATATAGTATCTGAATCCAAAATCGCGTCAACGGGTGGTTTGCACATCTCGTTACGGCAGGTTTGAAATCACTGCGTTCCTGTGAAAAACATGGATAATAAAGGCTTAAACAAAACGAACTGCGGAGAAGGCCGTGATGAGCAGGGCAGCCTGGTCGGCTCCCAGGCTGCTGACAAACCACGGCCAAACCCGTGACGTCATCCTCGGCCTTGTGCCGAGGATCTACGGACGATCAATTAAGTATTTGAAAATAAATGTTTTCCTGTCAGGAAATTGCCGTGGTTAAATGCTCGGCACAAGGCCGAGCATGACGGAGGAGACTTTGTCGGCAAACCGAAAGCCGGCCTGACTGAGGATCGGCTCCGCTGTTTTCGCTTCTCGATCAGGCCCGAACCGGCAGCAGTCTTCACGCCGCCCCCGGAAAAACATTCATCCCTTTACGCGAAGCAATCGCAGCGCGTTGATCGTCACCAGCACGGTAGCGCCGGTATCGGCGAGGATCGCCGGCCAGAGGCCGGTGATGCCGGCAATGGTCGTCACCAGGAACACCGCCTTCAGACCGAGCGCGATGGTGATATTCTCTAGGATATTTCGCATCGTCCGTTTCGACAGTTCGATCATCCGCGCCACGTCGCCGACGCGGCCGTGCAGCACGGCGGCGTCCGCGGTCTCCAGCGCCACATCGGTGCCGCCGCCCATGGCGATGCCGATATCGGCGGCGGCCAGCGCCGGCGCGTCGTTGATGCCGTCGCCGACCTTGGCGACGATGAATCCCTGACGCTTCAATTCGCCGACGACCCGCTGCTTGTCCTCGGGCATCATCTCGCCGCGCCAGTCGATGCCGAGCATGCCGGCAACGGCGGCCGCCGTTCGTTTGTTGTCGCCGGTCAGCATCATCGCCTTGACGCCGGCCGAGCGGAGCGAGGAAAGCCCGGCCTCGGCATCCTCGCGCGGTTCATCGCGCATGGCGATCAGGCCGGCTGCCGCGCCATTGACGAGCAGCACCGACACGCTCTTGCCCTCGTCGTTCAATGCGGTAATGCGTGCATCCTTGTCGCCATCGAGTGCTTCGCGCTCGCGAGCAGCGGATGGCGACAGCAGATCGAGCGTCTCACCGCCGACTTTGCCGCTGACACCCTTGCCCGGCAACGCTTCCAGTTCGAAAGCCGGCGGCACGGGAACACCGTCCGCCCTGGCGCGGTTGAGGATCGCCAGCGCCAGGGGATGGCTGGAGCCCTGCTCCAGCACCGCCGCGCGCGACAAGACCTGCGCCTCGCTCAATCCGAAGGAAACGAGATCGGTGACCTGCGGCTTGCCTTCCGTCAGCGTGCCTGTCTTGTCGAAGGCGACCATCGTCACCTTGCCGAGCGTTTCCAACACCGCGCCGCCCTTCATCAGCAGCCCCCGCCGGGCGCCTGCTGAAAGCGAGGCCGCAATCGCCGCCGGCGTCGAGATGACAAGCGCGCAAGGGCAACCGATCAGCAGAATGGCAAGGCCCTTATAGATCCATTCGCTCCACGAGCCGCCAAAAAGGAGCGGCGGAACGACCGCCACCAGGGCTGCGACCAGCACCACGCCGGGCGTGTAGTAACGCGAGAACCGATCGATGAAACGTTCCGTCGGCGCCTTCGATTCCTGCGCCTCTTCCACCAGCTTGACGACGCGGGCGATGGTATTGTCGGCAGCCGCCGCCGTGACGCGAACCCTAAGCACGACATCGCCATTGACCGTGCCGGCAAAGACGGCGGCATCGACACCCTTGCGCACCGGCGTGCTCTCGCCCGTCACCGGCGCCTCGTCGATCGCGCTCTCGCCCGAGACGATGATGCCATCCGCCGAGATGCGATCGCCCGGGCGCACCATGATGATCGCGCCGACGGCAAGGCTTTCCGCCGGCACCTCCCGCGCCAGGCCATTGTCTTCGAGCAAGGCATTCTTCGGCACCAGCGTCGTCAGCGACTGGATGCTTTCGCGCGCCTTGCCGGCCGCCACCCCCTCCAGCAGTTCGCCGACGAGGAACAGGAACACGACGGTCGCCGCCTCCTCGCCGGCATTGATGATGACGGCGCCGACGGCAGCAATCGTCATCAGCATCTCGATCGAAAAAGGCGTGCCTGATAGAGCCGCCATGACGGCGCGCCGCGCGATCGGCACCAGGCCGACCAGCATGGCGACGATGAAGGCATAGGACGCGATCGAAGGCACGAGATGGCCGATGGCATAGGCGCCAATCAGCGCGGCACCCGAGAGAATTGTCAGCCGACCCTTCTTGCTTTGCCACCAGGGACCGGTCATCGGCCCATGATCGTGCCCATGCAGACCTTCGATTTCGGTCTTGCCATGCGCATGGTCATGATCGTGATCGTGATCGGCATGATCGTGGTCATGGCCGGCATGATCATGATTATGGCCCACGTGATCATGGTCGTGATGTTCATGTGAGCCGTGGTCATGCGCCGGCACCACGCTTCCGGCAAAAGGCGAGACCGAAT
The DNA here is from genome assembly GCF_001664485.1 of Rhizobium sp. N324. Taxonomy (NCBI): domain Bacteria; kingdom Pseudomonadati; phylum Pseudomonadota; class Alphaproteobacteria; order Hyphomicrobiales; family Rhizobiaceae; genus Rhizobium; species Rhizobium sp. N324. Next base: position 4,162,263 of record NZ_CP013630.1, read on the forward strand.
AACCGAGCCCCGTCACCTTCTTCTCGATCGCCTTGAGATCGCTGCTGCCGTCATGCCGGACGGTCATCGTGCCCGCCATCACCGAGACGGAAACATCGGCCACCCCCGCCACGCGCCTGACCGCCGTATCGATCTTGGTTGCGCAGGCGGCGCAATCCATGCCGCCGACCCGGTATCGTGTCTCGCTCGTCTCAGCCATGATCCGCTTCCTTGTCAAACAGAAGCACCTCTCCTACATCCTCTAGCGACTAGAGGTGCAAGAGGAAAATCATGAAAAAGATCACGATCGGCGAAGCCGCTCGCCGGAGCGGGGTCAAAGTGCCGACGGTGCGTTATTACGAGAGCATCGGCCTGCTCGCGGCGCCGAGCCGCAGCGAAGGCAACCAGCGCTCCTTCGAACCTGCCGATATCAGCCGCCTCACCTTCATCCGCCATGCCCGCGAGCTCGGCTTCGAGATCGAGGCGATCCGCACGCTGCTCACCCTGCAGGATGATCCGCACCAATCCTGCGCCTCGGCCGATGCCATCGCCAAGGCCCGCCTCGTCGAGGTCGAGCAGCGTATCCGCAGCCTGATGGCTTTGAAGGCCGAGCTGGAAACCATGGTGGAAGGTTGCGGCCATGGCCGCGTCGACCAATGCCGTGTCATCGAGGTTCTCGCCGACCACGGCCAGTGCACACATTCGCATCACTGATCCCGCCCTTGCAGGCAAGGCGCAGCCGCGCCAAAACTGCACCGGAAAGAATCGGGCAAAGACATCCATGAACCAGAAGCGAATTGCCATCATCGGCGGTGGCCCGGCGGGCCTGGCGGCCGCCGAACTGCTTTCGCTCTCCGGCCATGCGGTGACGGTCTACGACGCCATGCCGACCTTCGCCCGCAAGTTTCTCCTGGCCGGCAAGTCGGGACTGAACATCACCCATTCCGAGGATTATGCCCGTTTCGTCACGCGCTTCGGCGCGGCCTCTGCCCGGCTGCGCCCGGCGCTCGATGCCTTTACCCCTGGCGATATCAGAGATTGGGCAGCAGGGCTCGGAACCGAGACTTTCGTCGGCTCGTCCGGCCGGGTTTTCCCGGATGTGATGAAAGCCTCCCCCTTGCTGCGCGCCTGGCTCAAACGGCTGGAGGCCAAGGGCGCTGCACTGCGCACCCGCCACCGCTGGATCGGTTTTGCCGATGAGGGCTATGTTTTCGAGACGCCGGAAGGACGCAGTATCGTCCATTGCGACGCAGCCCTGCTGGCGCTCGGTGGCGCCAGCTGGCCGCGCCTCGGCTCCGATGCAAGATGGCTGCCGTGGCTATTGGAGAGGGGTGTCGAGATCGACGCCTTCCGGCCCGCCAATTGCGGCTTCGTCGTCGGCTGGAGCGAAAGCTTCCGCGAGCGTTTCGCCGGCGAGCCGGTAAAATCGGTCACCGCCACCTCCGATGCCGGCACATTTCCCGGCGAATTCGTCATCACCGCAAACGGCATCGAGGGCAGCCTGGTCTATATGAATGCGGCGAGCCTTCGCGATCAACTGTTGACCCGCGGCAGTGCTGCCCTGACGCTCGACCTCGCCCCGGGCCGGACGGTCGAAAGGCTAACCCGCGACCTCACGCGCCAGGACGCCAAATCGAGCTTTTCAAACCGCCTGCGCAAGGGCGCCGGCCTCGACGGCGTCAAGGCGGCGTTGCTGCGGGAACTCGCTGCCGAGCGCGACCGAGCCGATCCCGGACGTCTCGCCGGCATGATCAAGGCTCTGCCGGTGCCGATTCTCGAAACGAGGCCAATCGGCGAGGCTATCTCCTCGGCCGGCGGCATCCGCTGGAGCAGCATCGATCAAGACTTCATGTTGAAGGCGCTGCCGGGCACCTTCGTCGCCGGCGAGATGCTCGACTGGGAAGCGCCGACCGGCGGCTACCTCCTCACCGCCTGCCTTGCGACCGGCCGCGCCGCCGCGCGCGGCATAGAAGCCTGGCTGCGCGGATAAGCGCCGGCGCTCGCAGGCTGAACAGCAAACAAGAACGTCCTTCGATCAGGCCGAAGCTGCACGAAACGTCATGATAAGACCATTCATGCAATAGCGAAGTCCAGTTGGCTTCGGGCCATCATCGAAGACATGTCCGAGATGGCCGCCACAGCGGCTACAATGGACCGCCGTGCGCGCCATCCCGAAGCTGGTGTCGTGTGTGGTGCCGACGGCATGGTCGAGAGGCGCCCAAAAGCTCGGCCAGCCGGTGCCGCTGTCGAATTTGGTCCCCGAGGAAAAGAGCTTTTGCTCGCAGCCGACGCAGGCGAAAGTGCCCTTGCGCTCCTCATGCAGCAACGGGCTGCTGAAGGGATTTTCCGTGCCCGCCTGACGCAGGATAACGAATTGATCCGGCGTCAGCAGCTTATGCCATTCCTCATCGGTATGGGTCACCGCAAACGTTTCGCCGGCGATCGCCTTGCCGGCCAGGCTGGCGCGAACGGCAAGCGCCCCGAAAACGGTCGTCATCAGCAACAATCGTCTGTTCAACATGATCAGGATCTCCCATCTGACAAAGCCTTGCTCTGTTGGAAAATACGGGCGAGAGAAGTCTTTGTTACATTCTCACCGCTCAAACACCGAAATGTGATGCCGCCCCTTTCACCGCACGCTGGCGACCACCACGTGCCGCCTGATTGCAAACCCGCGGTTTTTCCATCAGACTGTGCTGAAGTTCCGTGGGAGGAGCAGATGCACGAACAGTCAGCGCACGCGGAGCATGTCTATACCTCTGCTCAGCGCGATTCCGCCGCGGCCAGCTCTCCGGTGGTCGCCTCGTGGCGGCGATGCATGACCATGCACCAGCTCGCCCCCGAGGATGAGCGGGCGCCGCTGCGCCTGACCGATGAGGAATTTCGGCGCGCCCGCGAACAATCCGGGCAACTGATCGCCAGCGCGACTGAGGAACTCGATCGCCTCTTCACCACCGTCGGCAAGGCCGGCTGCTGCCTGCTTCTGACTGACAAGAATGGCATTGCGCTGGAGCGGCGGGGAGCGGCCGGCGACGACAAGGAATTCCGCGAACTCGGCCTCTGGACCGGCTCCGTCTGGACCGAGGCAAGCATCGGCACAAACGGCATCGGCACCGCCCTTGCCGATGAACGTGCCGTCGCCATCTTCCGCGACCAGCATTTCTTCTGCGCCAATACCAGCCTCAGCTGCACGACGGCGCCAATCCGCGATCATCGTGGCCGGCTGGCCGCGGCCCTCGACATCTCCACCTGCCGCGATGATGTCAACGAGATGACCCTGGCGATCCTGACGCAGACCGTGCGCGATGCGGCGATGCGCATCGAACTCAACCTCTTCCGTTCGGCCTTTCCCAGCGCCCGCTTTCTGATGGTTCCGGCCGGCGCCAACTCGGCCGCCGCCCTGCTGGCCGTCGACCGGCATGACCTCGTGCTCGGGGCGACGCGCGCCGCCCGCATCGCGCTGCAGCTGGACGACAAGCGGATCGCCGCCGGCATTCCGGCCGCCGATGCTCTCCGCGAGGCGAGCGTCTCGCAGCAGGAAGAGATGGTCGAGGCGGAGAAGGCAGCCTTGCTGCGGGCGCTGTCGCGCGCCGGCGGCAACGTCTCCCAGGCGGCGATCGCGCTTGGCATCAGCCGCGCCACCCTGCACAGGAAGATGAAGAAGCTCGACCTCCACTGATCGGCTCGAAGGTTCCGCCAAGACGGCAATGGTGACGCGATCCTGTCGCAACTCTGCGACACTGTGCACTGCGGTATGGAAGAGCTGCCCTGTTCCCTTCGCCAAAACACGCACATTTTCCTCCCACTGGTTCGCTTGGAACCTGGATCATCACGGGAGGATGACATGCTTCATCAGAAAATCGTCGAGTCGCCGTTCAAGCTGAAATACGGCAACTATATCGGCGGCGAATGGCGCGAGCCGGTCGGCGGAAAATACTTCGAAAACCTGACACCCGTTACCGGCGGCAAGCTCTGCGACATTCCCCGCTCCGATGAAAAGGACATCAATCTGGCGCTCGACGCCGCCCATGCGGCCAAGGAAAAATGGGGCCGCACCTCCGCTGCCGAGCGCTCCAATATCCTCATGAAGATCGCCCAGCGGATGGAGGACAAGCTGGAATTGCTCGCCCAGGCCGAGACCTGGGACAATGGCAAGCCGATCCGCGAGACCATGGCGGCCGACATTCCGCTGGCCATCGACCACTTCCGCTACTTCGCTTCCTGCATCCGCGCCCAGGAAGGCTCGATCGGTGAGATCGACCACGATACCGTCGCCTATCACTTCCACGAGCCGCTGGGCGTCGTCGGCCAGATCATTCCGTGGAATTTCCCGATCCTGATGGCCACCTGGAAACTCGCTCCGGCGCTTGCCGCCGGCAACTGCGTGGTGCTGAAGCCTGCCGAGCAGACACCGGCCTCGATCCTGCTCTGGGCCGAACTGGTCGGCGATCTGCTGCCGCCCGGCGTGCTCAACATCGTCAACGGTTTCGGCATCGAGGCCGGCAAGCCGCTGGCGACCAGCTCCCGCATCGCCAAGATCGCCTTCACCGGCGAGACGACGACCGGCCGGCTCATCATGCAATATGCCAGCCAGAACCTCATCCCGGTGACGCTGGAGCTCGGCGGCAAATCGCCGAACATCTTCTTCGCCGATGTGATGGCCGAGGATGACGACTTCCTCGACAAGGCGCTCGAAGGCTTTGCGATGTTTGCCCTCAACCAGGGCGAAGTCTGCACCTGCCCGAGCCGCGCCCTCGTCCAGGAATCGATCTATGACCGCTTCATGGAAAGGGCCGTCAAGCGCGTCGAGGCGATCAAGCAGGGCAATCCGCTCGACAGCGCGACGATGATCGGCGCCCAGGCCTCGACCGAGCAGCTGGAAAAGATCCTCGCCTATCTCGACATCGGCAAGCAGGAAGGCGCCGAGGTGCTGGCCGGCGGCACGCGCAACGATCTCGGCGGCGACTTGGCGAACGGCTATTACGTCAAGCCGACGATCTTCAAGGGCCACAACAAGATGCGTGTGTTCCAGGAGGAAATCTTCGGGCCGGTGGTCTCGGTCACAACCTTCAAGACCGAGAAGGAAGCGCTCGAAATCGCCAATGACACGCTCTACGGTCTCGGCGCCGGCGTCTGGAGCCGTGACGCCAATCGCTGCTACCGTTTCGGCCGCGAGATCCAGGCCGGCCGCGTCTGGACCAACTGCTACCACGCCTACCCCGCCCATGCCGCCTTTGGCGGCTACAAACAGTCGGGCATCGGCCGCGAAACCCACAAGATGATGCTCGAACACTACCAGCAGACCAAGAATATGCTGGTGAGCTACAGCCCGAAGGCGCTCGGTTTCTTCTGAGATGCTTGGTGCGGCGGGAGGGGGCAAAAACCCCTCCCCAACCCCTCCCCACAAGGGGGAGGGGCTTAACATGCGGCGCTCGTCGTATTCATTCTTGAGCGCAGCATATGCATCCGGCTTGTTGTTTTGCGAGCGGGTGCCACGGCTTAGCCCCTCCCCCTTGTGGGGAGGGGTTGGGGAGGGGACTTTCTTCCTCCCAAAACCCTGGAGGAAGACCGATGGAAGCCACCGTCAACGGCGAACCGCGTGTGCTCGCAACCGATGCGGCCCTCGACCTGATCGCCGAGATCAAGCGCGATCATCCCGATATCCTCTTCCACCAGTCCGGCGGCTGCTGCGACGGATCCTCGCCGATGTGTTATCCGGCTAACGAATTCATGATCGGCGACAGCGATGTCAAACTTGGCGAGATCGGCGGCGTGCCGGTCTATATCAGCGTCAGCCAGTTCGAGGCGTGGAAGCATACGCAGCTGATCATCGATGTCGTGCCGGGCCGGGGCGGCATGTTCTCGCTGGATAATGGCCGCGAGAAGCGTTTCCTGACCCGCTCGCGTGTCTTCGGCGGCGGCGAAGCCTGCGCCGTCCCGGATGTCAGCGGCAGGCGGGTGATTTAGGATAAGGATTTCGACTGCACTATCCCCGATCGCTTCTGCCCGTGCTTGCCTTGCCGTGCAACCTGGATCATCAATGCGCAACATTGTCCAATACCGGCACCGCCAGGAGATGATTGCCATGAAAGACCGGAAAGCCGTCATCGTCACAGGCGCCGGCGGAAACCTCGGCAGCGCCGTTGTCCGCGAGCTTGCCGCTGGCGGCGCCAAACTCGTCTGCATGAACCGGTCGAGCCAGGAACTGGAAGCCTTGGCCGGCGAGCTTCCCGCCTCCGCCGAGTTTCTGTCGATTGCCGGAACGGATCTCACCGATTATGCCTCCTGCGCCGCCGCCGTCGCCAGGGCTGTCAAGCGCTTCGGCGGCGTCAGCGCCTTGGTCAACACGGTCGGCGGCTTCCAGATGGGGGCGGTCGGGCCGGATGCACCCGCGCAATGGGAGACGATGATGAATGCCAACGCCCGCACGGCGCTGACGATCAGCGCCGCGGTTCTTCCGCCAATGAAGGCCGCGGGCTACGGCCGCATCGTTCATGTCGCTGCGGCACCCGGCCTGAAGGCCGGCGCCAACCAGGCCGCTTACGCCGCCTCGAAAGCCGCCGTCATCCGGCTGACCGAGGCGATCGCCGCAGAAAACCGCGACCACCGCATTACCGCCAACTGCATTCTGCCCGGAACGATCGACACGCCCGAGAACCGCGCCGCCATGCCCAATGCGAAAACGGACGGCTGGGTTACGCCGCAATCGATCGCCCGTCTGATCGCCTTCCTGATTTCCCCGGCCGCTGCCGTTGTTACCGGCGCAGCAATCCCGGCCACCGGACGCGAATAAGACCGGGGCTACTGCGCTTTAGACGGTTGCATGCCGCTCGGCTTGAGGTACGATTCCTCCTATAGGATGCGGGTAGCGGGCGGGGCGCGATGGTGTTGATGATCGCATTGCGGCGGCATTTGCCAGAAGGCGGGTGGTTTCGATGACGGACGGTCCCGCATTGCGCGCCGTCGGCGCTGCCAGACTGCTGCGCGAGGAATGGTTCCTCGGCGTCAGCCTCGCCACGAGCCTGGCATTTCTTGCTTTCCAGGAGCAGCTCTTCGGACAGCTTTCCGATCCGCTTTGGTTCACGGTCGTTTTCGGGTGGCTGTTTGCCGTCGTGCTCGGCTCCGCTCTGGCGGTCGTGCGGCACGCAGACCATCTGGCGGAGCGGCTGAAGGAGCCTTACGGCACGCTCATTCTAACGCTTGCCATCACCTCGATCGAGGTGATGGCAATATCGGCCGTCATGCTGCACGGCGAAAACAATCCCACGCTTGCGCGCGACACGCTGTTTGCCGTCGTCATGATCATCCTGAACGGCATGGTCGGCCTGTCGCTGCTGCTCGGCGCGTGGCGGCGACCGGAACAGCAGCATAACCTGCAGGGCGCCAACGCCTATCTCGGGGTGATCGTGCCGCTGGCGACCTTGAGTCTCGTCATGCCGACATTCCTGGCAGGCCCGGACGGACAGCATCCATCGGCACCGAGACAACTGATCCTAGGTATAATATCGGTCGGCCTTTATTCCACGTTTCTGTTTCTTCAGGCCGGCCGCCATCGAGACTATTTCGCTGACGACAGCAACCGTCAGGAACCTCGCTGTGAACACGTCCCTCGCCACGGACCGGTCTTGCCTCACGCCATCCTGCTGGTCGCCTATATGGCTCCCGTCGTCTTTCTGGTCGAACAGCTTGCGCGGCCGATCGATTACATTATCGAAACCCTGCATGCGCCAACCGCATTTGGCGGTGTTGTCATGGCCATCCTTGTCGCGACGCCTGAGGCAATCAGCGCCGTGCGCGCGTCTATCGCCAATAATCTTCAGCGCTCCGTCAACATCTTCCTCGGTTCGGTATTGTCGACGATCGGCCTGACGGTGCCGGCGATGCTTGTTGTCAGCCAGCTCTACGGACACGCCGTGACACTCGGCCTGGAACACGGCGATCTGGTGATGCTCCTGCTCACTCTTGCCGTCAGCATCATCACCTTCGCCAGCGGCCGCACGCATCTCATGCAAGGTGCGGTCCATCTGGTGCTTTTCCTAGCTTACGTGCTGCTCATTTTCCAGCAATGACCTCCGACCGCGCGAGCACTACAAAGTAAAGAGTTCCACCCTCCGCCTGTCTTCCGCTATGTTGACAGCAACGATGGCACCACTTGCAAGCGTCGCGGCGCTTGCAATTTGACGTGATGGAGACCAGATCTTGGGCTCACTGTTGATTGGCGGATTAGTCTTTGTTTTTCTGTCGGCGGCCACATCGATAGGGTTGCTGGTGCGTGGCCGCTTGCCGGATCACCACCTCAATGCCGAATCCAAAGATGCGATCCGGCTGGCGACCGCGGTGGTGGGAACGCTGTCTGCCCTGGCGCTCGGCCTGCTGATCGCATCCGCCAAATCGAGCTACGACAATGCCGAAGTGGAGATGAGAACGGCTGCGGCACGGGTTCTCCTGCTTGATCGCGTCATGGCGCAATACGGGCCGGAAACGGACAAGGCGCGGCAATTGCTGCGTGAATTGATCGCGAAACGGCTGAGCCGCGGCTGGTCCGCCGAGACCACCGACAATACCTCCGGCAAGGCGCTGGGGGAGTATCAGGATATCGAGGCGGTTCAGGGCGATCTTCGATCCCTCTCGCCGAGGGACGCCGTACAGCGTTCCCTCCAGGCACGCGCGCTGGATGTCAGCGGCATGGTGGCCGAGACCCACTGGCTGCTGGTCGAATCCGGCAAAGAGGGTTTGCCCTGGGCCTTCCTCGCCGTTCTCGTCTGCTGGCTCTCGCTGCTTTTCGCGACCTTCGGGCTGCAGGCCCCGGCCAACCCGACGGTGCTGTCAATTCTGCTCGTTTGCGCCCTGTCCGTCGCCGGCGCGATCTTTCTGGTTTCGGATATGGCCAATCCCTATGTCGGGCTGATCCGTGTTTCGGATGCACCTCTGCAGTCCGCCATCGAGCGGCTCGGAAAACCATAGCCATTTGTTGTCCGCGAACGCAAAATTCCGATCGAGTTCAATTGTGCACCAGCAGCTATTGCAATTTGGAGCAATGCCGCGACATAATATCGCATGCCCGGAACTTTTCGGAGAAGGGTCGTCTCCGCCGAGGCACGCATGAAGACTGAGGCTCGTAACCATCGGGGCGGCGGCAATGCGTGTGAGATTGGATCAGGGTCTGCACCTCCTAGTGGTGCTCGCCGGCATGACGATTCTCGCCGGCTGCGAGGAAAGCGGCAACACTTACGTTCCCCCTCCGCCAGCCTCGGTTCGCGTCGCCCAGCCGGTCCAGCAGCCGGTCACCCTCTATTTCGAACTCACCGGCAATACCGCGCCGCTCAATGCCGTCGATATCGAGGCGCGCGTCCAGGGCTATATCCAATCCATTGACTATCAGGACGGCATGATGGTGAAGAAGGGCACCAAGCTTTTCAGCATCGAGCGCGATACCTACCAGGCGCAACTGGATCAAGCGAAAGCATCGCTTGCCTCGCAGCAGGCCTCGCAGGTCGGCGCAAAGCAGGAATATGACCGGCAGCTCAATCTGATGAAGCAAGAGGTCACCACCCAGACCGCGGTCGACAGCGCCAAGGCAACCCTCGACGAGGCGAATGCCGCCATCCTCAACGCACAGGCCAATGTCGAACTCGCGACGATCAACCTCGGCTATACCGAGGTGCTCGCTCCTTTCGACGGCATCGTCACCGATCACCTCGTCGATATCGGCACGCTGGTCGGCGTGTCCGGCCCTACCAAACTCGCCGGCATCGTCCAGACCGATCCGCTGTATGCCTATTTCAACGTCAGCGAAACGCAGGTGCTGATGATCAAGGAAACCCTCGCAAAACAGGGACATACCTTCAGGCAGACGGACCTGCCGAGCATACCGGCGGAGATCGGTTTGCAGACGGAAGAAGGTTACCCGCACAAGGGGCACCTCGATTACGTATCGCCTCAGCTCGACGCCTCCACGGGCACGCTCCAGGTCCGTGCTCTGTTCGACAACAAGGATCACGCCATGCTGCCCGGCCTCTTCGTGCGCGTTCGGGTGCCGGTCGGCCATAACGACAAGGCTCTGCTGGTGCGCGACGATACGATCGGAACCAACCAGCTCGGCAGCTACGTGCTCGTTCTCGGCAAGGACGACGTCGTCGAGCAGAAGCAGGTCAAGACCGGCCAGCGGGAAGGTGCGCTCCGGGTCATTCAATCCGGCCTCGACCCGGCCGACTGGGTGGTGACTCAAGGGATCCAGCAGGCCATTCCCGGCAGCAAGGTCAAGCCCGACAAGATCGAAATGAACCCGACGGCCAATGCCGCCGGCGATGCCAAGGCCAATACCACCACGCAATGAATTCGCCACCACGCTTCCTCCGAACGTCTGAGGCAACAGCATGATCTCGCGTTTCTTCATCGAGCGACCGGTACTTGCCAACGTCCTGGCATTGGTTTTCGTGCTGGTCGGCGCGGTCGCCCTGTTCCAGCTGCCTGTGGCGCAATATCCAAATGTCGTCCCGCCGACGGTGCAGGTGACGACGCGCTTCCCCGGCGCCAGCGCCCAGACCCTCGTCGACACCGTCGCGCTGCCGATCGAGCAGCAGGTCAACGGCGTGCAGGACATGCTCTACATGCAGTCGACCAGCGCCAGCGACGGCACCTATTCGCTGATCGTGACCTTTGCCATCGGAACGGATCCGGATCAGGCCCAGGTTCTGGTGCAGAACCGCGTCGCTATTGCAATGTCGTCGCTTCCCGAAGCGGTGCAGCTTCAGGGCGTGACGACGCAGAAGAAATCGACGGCGATCCTCGGCTTCGTCAGCCTGACCTCGCCCGACAGCCGCTATGACAGCCTGTTCCTGTCGAACTACGCCGTCATCAATCTGCAGAACGAACTCGCTCGTCTGCCTGGCGTCGGCAACGTGACGGTGTTCGGCGCCGGCCAATATGCCATGCGGATCTGGATGGATCCGAACCTGCTGCAGGCTCGCGGCCTGACGCCGCAGGATGTGGTCAATGTCGTGCAGCAGCAAAGCCAGGAGGTCACCGCCGGCCAGATCGGCATTCCGCCGGTGCCGCAAGGGCAGGTCTTTCAATACACGCTGAACGTCAATGGCCGGCTGAACGAGGCCGCCGACTACGAGAACATCATCGTCAAGGTCGAAAGCGGACAGGGCGGCCGCATCACGCGCGTCCGCGATATCGGCCGCGTCGAACTCGGCGCCCAGACCTACAGCCAATCCTTCACGCAGAACGGCCGGCCGGCGGCCGGCATCGGTATTTTCCAGCTGCCGGAGGCAAACGCCATTGCCGTGGCGCAGGCGGTGGATGCGAAGATGGAGGAGCTCTCCAAGAGTTTTCCGCCGGGCCTTGAATACCACGTGCCGTTCGACACGACGAAATTCGTCAAGGCCTCCATCGACGAGGTTTACGTCACCCTGATCGAGGCTGGTGTGCTCGTTCTCATCGTCATTCTGGTTTTCCTGCAGGATTGGCGGGCAATGCTGGTGCCGGCGACCACCGTCCCCGTCACCATCATCGGCGCCTTCGCGGCCATGGCGGCCTTAGGCTTCACCGTCAACCTGTCGACGCTGTTTGCCATCGTTCTCGCCATTGGTATCGTCGTCGATGATGCCATCGTCATCGTCGAAGGCGTGGCCCGGCACATCGAGGCGGGCATGTCAGGCCGAAAGGCGGCCGAGAAAGCGATGGAGGAACTGCTTGGCCCCGTCATCGGCATCACTTTGGTGCTGATGGCCGTTTTCATTCCCGCTGCCTTCCTGCCCGGGCTGACCGGCCAGCTCTACAGGCAGTTCGCGCTTGTCATTGCCGCGACCGCGCTGATCAGCGCCATCAATGCCGTCACGCTCAAACCGACGCAATGCGCCCTCTGGCTGCGAGCGCCGGTGCCTGCCGAGAAGCGCAACGTCGTCTATCGCAGCTTCAACAGGGGCTATGATTGGGGAGAACGCCATTATGCCGGACTGATCGGATCGATGACCCGCCATAGCGGCCTCATGGCCATCGCAGCGCTCGCGCTGATCGGCGTCGCCGTCTGGGGGCTGACGCGCCTGCCGACGGCATTCCTGCCGATCGAGGATCAGGGTTATGTGCTGATCAGTACCCAATTGCCCGACGGCGCCTCGAAGGAGCGCACCGATGCCGTCATGGAAGAGGTCGGCAAGATCGCCGAAGCCACGCCTGGCGTCGATCAGGTGCTGACCATCAGCGGCCTTTCCGTTCTCGACAACAATGCCAGCCTGCAGAATGCCGGCGTCGCCTATGTCGTTCTCAAGGATTGGGACGAGCGCGGCAAGCAGAAGGGCCAGGATCTGCTGTCGATCTATCAGCATCTGAACGATGCCTTGCAGCATGTGCTGAGTGCAAAAACGCTGGTGGTCGTGCCGCCGCCGATCCAGGGCGTCGGCAATGCCAACGGCTTTACCATGCAGGTCGAGCTCCGCAACGGCGTATCCGACTATCCGCTGCTGCAATCGCTTGCCGATACGATCGTCAAGAACGGCAATGGCCAGTCATCGCTGCAGCGGCTGAGCACGCCTTTCCGCTCCAATGTGCCACAGCTTGCCGTCTCCGTCGATCGCGTCAAGGCGGAGACGCTGGGCATTACGGTGGGCCAGGTCTTCTCCGCCCTCTCCGGCTATGTCGGATCGAGCTATGTCACCCAGTTCAACAAATTCGGCCGCACTTTCCAGGTCTATGCGCAAGCCGCATCCGATTTCCGCGTCAGCCCTGACGATATCCGCAATCTGAAGGTCAAGGCCGGCGACGGGACGATGGTGCCGCTCGGCACGGTCGTCAATGTCACCACGACGCAAGGTCCCTCGCTGATCAGCCTCTACAATCTCTATCCGACCGCGACCATCGTCGGCGGACCGGCCGCCGGTTTCAGTTCCGGCCAATCGCTCGAGGTGATGGAGCAGATCGCTGATCATACATTGCCAATCGGAACCGGTTTCGAATGGACGGCGCTTTCCTATCAGGAGAAGGCCGTCGGCGGGCAGATCTACTTCATCTTCGCGCTCGCCATGCTGCTCGTCTATTTCGTACTCGCCGGCCAATATGAAAGCTGGATCCTGCCGCTGGCGGTCATCCTAGCCGTGCCGCTCGCCCTGCTCGGCACGGTGGCGGCACTGACGGCGGCAGGTGTCGCTAACAATCTCTACACGCAGATCGGTCTTATCCTGCTGATCGCGCTCGCAGCCAAGAATGCCATTCTCATCGTCGAATATGCGCGGGAAAAACGGGCGGAGGGCATGGAAATCCTCGACGCGGCCGTCGAGGCCGCCCGCCTGCGTTTCCGGCCGATCCTGATGACGTCCTTCGCCTTTATCCTCGGTGTCCTGCCGCTCGTGCTGGCCACGGGCGCCGGCGCATCGGCCCGCAAGTCGATCGGCATATCGGTCTTCAGCGGCATGATCGCCTCGACCTGCCTCGCCATCCTCTTCGTTCCGTCCTTCTACGTGCTGCTGCAGCGCTTCGAGGAGCACTGGAAGCGGCGCGGCGCGCCCGCAAATACGGCCGTGAGCGTGGCGGAAGTGGAGATATCGAACGTCGGGTAAGCGACCGCAGCAGTTACTGGACGATCACCTGCACATAGACGTTGCCGCTCTTGGCGTAATAATAACCGCCGCAGCGATAATAATAGCCGCCGTAATAGGGACCATAACGGCAGCCTGCCGGCAGCACGGCGATGGTCGTCGTCGTGCGTGTGACGACCCGCCGCGTCGTCCGGCGTGCCACGCCCGCATAAGAGAGCGGCGTCAGCGGCCTGCCGATGACGGCGCCGGCCGGCGTGGCAAAGCCGATCGACAATGGCCCGGATACCTGCTCCTCGATGTGAAAGCCGGTGAATGTCAGAACGCCGGCCAGGCCGAGGGCGAAGAACAGTTTCGTCATTTTACCTCTCCCATACTGGCAGCCTCAGGCAGTTCATCAAGGGATTGCAGTTCACTGAGATCGACCGTCTTCACGCTGGCTGGAACCTCGATGGTGTAGGAAACGGCCGCGACATCCGCTCCGCTTTTGAAGTCGCTGATTTCGAGCGTGTATTGCGGCGCCTGCACGACATGCTTGCTGGTGATGACGTAACGGCGGGGTATCGGTTGCGGGCCGCTCTGTATCCAGATCTGCCAGTCGATCTCGGGCGTTCGGAAGACCAGATATTCGCATTCGACCCCATCCACGAAAGCGCTGGAAATATGCTTGGCCTCCGTCACATCTGACATGAGCACGTCATAGACGTTGGAGGATAAAAGATCGGCGCCCGGGGCTTCGACACCTGCGGTCATCAGCCTGTCGATCAGATCATCCAGCGAACCTTTGCCATCGATCTTGGCATAGGCGTCGAGGTTCTTGCCGTGAACCGTCAACGACGAACCGTCGAAACTCACGTCGAGGTCGGCAAAACCACCGGTTCTCGTGACACGCAGCTTGTCGGGGCGGGTCAGGTTGGCTGTTCCCGAACTCACGAACTGGAGTTTCTCGAAATCGGGCGTCACCGCTTCGAGTGACGATTGATAGGTGAAGGAGATCGTCTTCTGCGCCGTCAGAAAATCGGACATCGTCTTTAAAAGCGCCTTCGCATCATCTGCCCACGCGCTCGTCGGCGGTGCGAGGCTAACGGCAAGCGAGGCATAGAGGAGGATCCGCTTCAACCGCGGGAAAGAAAAAGTCGATGACATGGCAATGCCTTTCGTTCGTGTCATTGATTTCATCGAATTGCAGATGGCAACTGGCAGACCTGCCGGAGCCGGACATGAAATGTGAGAGATGCAATGCACGCGGGCAAACGGCCGCCTGTCGGCCCTTGCGGGATCGCGCGCACCGAATTTATCGCTGGAGCGCCCGATGGTCTCTTTCTGAGAGCGAGTATCGAAGGGGCGCTACAATCCCGAGGTCAGCACGCGATGGCACGCTGGTGATACGCGCTGCAGATTGTCGCGCAGGCAGGCAATGCCCCGCCCTCCCCCCAAAGGCACCATGCGGCACAAGGTCCGGAAGTCCGCTCCGCAGGTTTCCCGCAGGATCATCACTTCCTCACGGGGGGAGAAGGCTGGCATCATCGCCGGAGGGGCGGGCGTGATCGCACCGGTCGCGGCCGCATCGCCGGCCGGCGGCGCCCCCGATCCCTCCAATGCCGCAACGGCTTGCTGACATGGTGCCGACAGAGCGGCATTATGCTGTTGCAGACAGCTGAGTGCCGCCGCACCGCCCGGCGTGACGCCGGAACATTGCGCCATGAAATCGCGCTGACAGGCGGATTTGACCGCATTGCGCTGCGCCTGCGTCGGCTGATGCGCCGGCGCGCCGGTCGCAGGCGCCGGGCTGGTCGCCGCAGTATTTGCAGGTGCCGCTGGCGCCGGCTCCGCAGATGTCGACTTGGGTTTGACGTTCACCGCAGAAACCGCCTTCCGGCAGCCTTCCGAAAGCGTAGCGCTATGCTGCTGCAGGCAGGTCAGCGCCTCGATACCGCCCGGCGTCACCCCGGAGCATTTCGCCATGAAATCGGAACGACATTCTGCCCTGATCGCATCACGCTGCTCTTCGGTCGGCGCCTGCGCGGATGCAATCCCGGCAAAGAGCACCACCGCGCAGAACGCGGCCAACCCAGAGATTGCCGTTAGAAGACGATGCCTCCCATATGCAGACGTCAGTAGAGAAGATCCCCATTTTCGCATGATTCCCCCCTATAAATCTCTGATCTACTTCATGAAATCGAGCTGCCCTCTGAATAGGATAATAGGCGCCGCCGAATGGACGGACGTTGCTTGCTGTCATAGAAATATAAGAAGCGCCTGAACCTAGGTATATTAGAATATTATCCTTTTTGCAACCGTATCGTCATCGCTCGAAAATCGATGACAACTTGCAAGGACATGTGTTCGTTTGGGCTGCGCTGATAAACAGTTGGGATTATGAGCGCCCCAAGGTTCTGCTCGCCAGAAACGCAAAAAGCCCGCTTTGCAGCGGGCTTTTGGGGATATGGAAGTTTGGTTGCGGGGCTCGGGTGTACGGAGACTTGTAAAATTTGTCGAATTTGGAGGGCCTCTGAAGCCTGCGCATATTTATGGAAACACAAGCACGACCAACTCCTCGCCCCTGAGGGGCGACCGTATCGATAGCTCGTGTGCCGGCCCTGATGAAATTCCCCGTGGTCGGGATCGCTTCACCGCCTGCAGCGCGGCCGAATGTGTCATATTGAAGTGGTCGGCGTCGAATATGAGCCTGCTGAGGCAGCGCTCGTATCGTTTGAAGTAGTTCCAGGCATCTTCAACAAAATGGAAGGAGCGCCGAGGGCGCTCAGGACGAATGCGATCTGGCCTCTCAGTTCCATGTCGATATCATTCTGGTTTTTTAAGCGCAGTTCAACCAGAAGAGGATGTAGAAACGGATTCATTGCATCGACAACAGCTTGTGCGGTTTCCGCTGAACCATCGATGCTCAGTTTAGATGATGCATTCATCTCGCGGAGGATTTTTGCGAGAATTGCGGTCAATCGTTGAAGATAGAGGCGCGTTACTGTCCAATTGTCCAAGTAAGCTGCGACGTAGAGCGCGTGGATATTCGGCGCATTGATAAGATCTTCGCGAACCCGACGATGTAGGACTTGCAGGATCGTAACCAGCCTTGCCGGAGCGGTATCGGGACCGCCGGCGATATGAGTGATCGCCGACAGCGTGTCGTCGGTTAGCCTGGCAAAAACGCCATGGTCTATAGCCGCTCTCGTTGGGAAAAAGCGATAGATGTTCGCCCGGCTCATGTCCAGGTTATCTGCTATATCGGCGACGTTGGTTTTCTTGTGGCCAATACGACGGATATATGCCTCGGCATGATCAAGAATAAGGTCCCTGACTTCAGCCTCCTCGCCTCGGCGTGACCTCGGGCCATCGCTTGGCATCGCCAAGGTGTTGTCAGAGGCCGCCAACATTTCCTCTTTGCCTATCTTCGCTGCTTTTCAGAACCGAAAAGCTGTTTTGCAACGCCTCGGGCTGCAGCTTGTCCCAGAGCGAGGGTGAACCGTTTAAGCGGGCAAGTTCCTCATGGCGCCGTATCCACTGCTCGGCCGACTTCAATCTGTTGGGATGGATGTCATCAAGAAGCTGGTAATCGCGTTTGATGACGTCATGTTTCCACATGTTCCAGAAGCCCGTGAAGTTGTCCCTGAAACTCATCGTGCTCCTATCGGCGGGATCCGCATTGTAACCGGCCGGCCGATCTGCCGCGTTCTTGAGCGGCCCGCCGAAATACTGATGAACGTGCGTATCGATGTAACATGCGGGATGTCCCGTCACACGCTCGAACGTCGCAGCGAGTTCGTCGTAACGCACATGTTCGATGGCAACCTCAAGGTCCGTTCCGACAGACTGTTCGGTGTTGTCGAAAAGCCAACGGACATAATATGCGCAATCTTCCAGTGAGACATGGACAACGGCTCCGCGCCCAAGCGGCACCCTCCAGGTAGCAACGCCCTCCTCAATTCTGGGCGTCATCGGCGTAAAGGGCGAGAACGCCATCTCCATGTACGGCCCGGTCGTAAAAATCGCCGCGCCCATTCTGTCGGCATTGGCTTTGTTTTGCGACAGAATCCATTCTGCGACGCGCCCTTTGCCGTCATAGTGGCCGGTTCGGAAACGCGAATCATATCCTGCCTTTTTCAGCACATAGTCGAGGTTGCCGAAAACGAAGAACCTGATCCCTCCTCGATGGCGATTTCATAGGTCCTCATCGCGAGATAGGTTTCTGCTTTCTCGCCAGTATTGAACCCGTCGATATTGACAAAAGCTCCATTGCAAGCACGGAAGCCTTTGCGGAGAACCTCTTCGTCAGCGAATGAACCCTCTATTAAGGAGACATTGCCCATCTCCTCGAGTTGTCTCGCGCGATCCGACGTACCGTCTCGGGTAAGTGCCAGAACGTCATATTTGCCGTCAGCGACCAGACCCTTTACCACCGACATTCCTTGTGCTCCGGTGGCACCAATCACGAAAATTCTGCTGGTTTCATATGACATATGGATCTCCTTCAAGTGCTCGACATGCCCACAACCATGAGAAGATTTTTGCGTGCTTCGTTCGGGCAGTCATGCTGATCGAACCACAGGTGCAGACGTTGTCAGCGCCCGTCGAAATGCCGGCCGCCCTTCACCGCGTGCGACGTAATTCTTAAGGTTTGGGTTGGTCTCGAGGAATTCAGTGCCGCGCAGCGCTCGCAGCACTGACACCATCAACAGGTCCGCGGCACTGAATTCTCCTTCCAGCCAATCAGTGTCGCCAAGCTTCGAGGAAAGCTCCCTAAGCCGAACAGGCAGATAGCCGGCGCCATCGGATGAGACGCAAGGCTCGATTGTGTTCAACGCCGCAAACATCCACATGATCGCCCGAGACCTGGCGTTTGGATCGAGCGGGAGCAGGCCAGGAAATTTGTGTGCGATGTGATGGACGATCGCACCTGACTCAAAAAGCACGAGATCCCCGTCCTCATAGGTCGGCATCTGCCCAAAGGGATGAAGCTCGCGGTATTCAGGACGGCGCATTTCGGAAAAAGTCAGCAATCGCATCTCATAGGGCTGCCCAACTTCCTCAAGCGCCCATCGCACGCGCATATCCCGGTGAAAACCCCGGCCGCCATCGGGAGGGTTTCTGAAAATTGATACGATCGGGGTCATGTTTCTCCTATTCTTCGGTTAGCGTGGGTGGTTGACAGCTGGATCCCGCCGCCATCGGGCTGGAGGCGGGACCTGATGGTTACCGTTCGACTACTCCGAAGCGTCAGCGACGCTTCGGAGCGGGTCATCGCATCACTCCGCCGCGAGATGCATCTTCGGTTCCGTCTGACTAGTCCCCGACTGGATCGTTCCATGGTCTTGGTGCATGTCGTTTTCCTCCGTCGGCTTGATCCGGAACCAAGCTGCATAAAGCGCCGGTAGGAACAGCAGGATCATCACGGTGCCGACCGCCGTGCCGCCAATAAGGGTATAGGCCATCGATCCCCAAAAGACCGAATGGGTCAGCGGAATGAAGGCGAGCACCGCGGCGAGCGCAGTCAGGATCACCGGCCGCGTCCTTTGCACGGTCGCTTCGATGACAGCGTGATAGTCGTCCAGACCTGCCGCCTGGTTCTCCTTGATCTGCTCGGTCAGGATAAGCGTGTTGCGCATCAGGATACCGGCAAGTCCAATCAGACCTAGAATGGCGTTGAAACCGAAAGGTTGATTGAAGAGGAGCAAGGCCGGCACTGCACCGGCAAGGCCAAGCGGCGCCGTCAGCATGACCATGGTCATGGTCGACAGGCTGCGAACCTGAAGAACGATCACGATCAGTGTCGCTGCGATCATCAAGGGGAAGATTTTGGCGAGGGCGGTGTTTGCCTTGAGCGATTCCTCGATATTGCCGCCCATTTCAATCCGGTAACCGACGGGCAGCGAGGTGATCAATGGCTGCAGGGCCTGCATGACGGCTTGCGACACTTCCGGCGGTTGCGTTGCCTCGCTGATGTCGGACCGGACGGTGATGACCGGCGTGCGGTCACGGCGCTTCATGATCGGCTCTTCGAAGCTGACTTCTGAGTGACCGATCTGATCGAGCGGAATTGCCCTTCCGTCCCTGCTGATCAGCGAGAAGTCCGAGAGCTTTGAGGGATCAAGACGATTGTCACCGCCGCTGCGCGCAACAACCGGGACGTTGCGGATGTTTTCACGGACCTGGGTTATCGGAACGCCGGTCAGCAGAAGCTGCAACTGTTGGGCGGCTTCGGCGGGCGACAGGCCGATGAGATTAAGCCTCTCCTGGTCAGGAATGAAGCGGACGACAGGCGTGCGGTTGCCCCAATCGCGATTGGACTGGCGAACGTCCGGGACGGTTTTCATGATCGCAAGTGCCTGTTCCGAGATTTGATAGAGCTTCTCGGGATCGGGCCCCATAATGCGAAACTCGACGGGGAACGGTGTGTAAGGGCCGAACACGAGCTGCGTGACGCGAACGGAGGCTTCCGGCGCAAGGCCATCGGCGATGGCTGCACGCAGGCGATGCTTCAGCGCTTCACGACCCTCGGCATCGGGGGTGAGCGCTACGATCTTGGCGAAGGCCGGATCCGGCAGTTCAGGCGCCATTGCAAAGAAGAATCGTGGGGCGCCCTGGCCGATATAGCTGGTTACGATCTTCGACTCGGGCTGCTTCTGCAGCCAGCTCTCGAGCTTTTCGACCGTAGCGGTGGTCGTTTCGATACTCGTGCCTTCGGGCAGCCGAACCTCGACCAGCACCTCGGGACGATCCGACGTCGGGAAGAATTGCTGCTTAACGCTTCCCATTCCCACGACGGACACACCCATGACCACGACCACGACAGCGCAGGTCATGAACTTATGGCGAACGGCGAACTTGATGACTGCGCGAAGACGTTGGTAATTCGGCGTGCCGTAGATGGCGCCATGTCCGCCCGTGACAGGCTTGATGTCGGGAAGCATCTTGACGCCGAGATAGGGTGTGAACACCACGGCGATGATCCAGGATACGATGAGAGCGAAGCCCACGACCCAAAAAATGTTGCCGGCATATTCACCCGCCGTCGATTTCGCAAAACCGACCGGCATCAGGCCGATAATGGTGACAAGCGTGCCTGACAGCATGGGCGCTGCGGTATGGCTCCAGGCATAGGCGGCCGCCTTGATGCGGTCCATGCCCTCTTCCATCTTTACGACCATGACCTCAATAGCGATGATCGCATCGTCTACCAGAAGTCCGAGCGCCAGGATCAGGGCACCAAGCGTAATGCGATCGAAGAAGCGTCCGGTTTCCAGCATGATGAGGAAGACCACGGCGAGCGTCAGTGGAACGGCGAGTGCCACGACGATACCGACGCGCCAGCCCAGAGCGATCAGACTGACGAACAGCACGACACCGAGCGCCATCGCGAACTTCATCATGAATTCGCCGACGGCTTCCTGAATGTTCACGGCTTGGTCGCTGACCTTCGCCAGGGTCATACCGAGAGGCAGCGACTGGCTGATCGTCGCAGATCTTTCCTCAAGCGCCTTGCCGAGTTCGAGACCATTCCAGCCCGATTGCATCACGGCAGCCAGCATGATCGCCGGCTCGCCTTCGTGTCGAATGATGTAGGTCGCGGGATCTTCGTAGCCGCGACGGATATCCGCGATATCGGAAAGTTTCAGAGTCCGGCCACCGGCCACGATCGGTGTATCTGCGATCGCCTGTATGCTGTTGTAGGCGCCATCAAACCGGATAAAGACCTGCGGACCGCGTGTATCGATGGAGCCGGCGGGCGTGACGGTGTTCTGGTTCTGGAGGGCCGATGCGATGTCCTGCGCCGATACGCCAAGTGTCGCGAGCTTGGCGAAAGAGAATTCCACAAAGATCTGCTCGGGCCGTTCGCCGAGAATGTTGATCTTCTTCACGCCCGGCACATGCAGAAGGTCCTGCCGGATCGTTTCCGCTTGACGAACCAGGTCACGCATCGGCATGCCCTTGGCTTTCAACGCGTAAAGGGCGAAACTGACGTCAGAATACTCATCATTGACGAAAGGTCCGAAGACACCAGGCGGCAAGCTCCTCGCCTCGTCGCCCAGTTTCTTGCGCGCCTGATAGAATTCTTCCTCAACCGCGCTGGCCGGCGTGCTGTCCTTGAGGGTAACCGTCAGGTAAGCGTAGCCCGGACGGGTGGTTGTTTCCACCCGATCATACCAGGTCAGTTCCTGAAGACGCTTTTCCAGCGGTTCCGCGACGAGATCCTGCATCTCGCGCGCTGTTGCGCCTGGCCAGACACTCGTGACGGTCATCGTCTTGATGGTGAAGGACGGATCCTCGGCGCGCCCGAGGCTTACGAAGGCGTAGACGCCGGCTGCGGCTAGAAGGATGATGAAAAAGAGGGTGACGGCCCGCTCACGAACGGCGAGCGCGGAAAGATTGAAGCTCATCACTTGGCCGCCTCTGCTTTTTCTGCACCGGTCCGAATGGTCGCGCCGTCGCTCAGGAGATGCGCGCCAAGTGCGACGACGACTTCGCCCGGCTTCAAGCCGGAAACGATCGCGTCTTCCTCGCCGAGCCGTTCGACGGTCAGTTCCCGGAAGTGAACGGTAGAGGATTTATCGACGACCCAGATGCCCGAACGGTTGCCGTCGTCCAGCAGCGCGCCGATCGGCACCTCGGCATGGGTTTGCGCATCCTTATTGGGGATCTTGATCGTTACCGTTGCGCCCAGAGGCGCTGTCGCCGCACCTCCTTGCAGGACCCAGCGCGTTTCGTAGGTGCGGGTTCGCGTTTCTGCCGAAGCCGAAATCTGGCGAAGCACCGCGTTGTCTTTGGTGTCGCGGCCGTAAACGGTGGCTTGTGCGGTCGCGCCGATCTCCGGCCTGAGATTTTCGGGCATCCACACCAGAGCCTCCCGCGCTCCGGCCTGGGCAAGCCGAATGACCGTCTGGCCGGCTGCGACCACCTGTCCGGGTTCGCCCAGCGTTTCGACAATTGTTCCGTCGGCGTCTGCCAGCAGCACCGTATATGTCGCCTCGTTGTCAGCGACATTCGCCTCGGCTTTTGCCGCCGCAAGTTGCGCGGTGGCAGTATCAAGGGCCGCCTTCGCCTTTTCATACTGCTGCGTCGATGCCGCCAGGTTTTTCACCAGAGCGGCGAAACGCTTTTCGTCGGCTTGTGCCTGAACGAATGTTGCCTGTGCCGCCGCGACGGCATTGCGTTTGGCGGTCAGCGCGAGGCGCAGATCTGTTTCATCGATCTTCATCAAGGGCTGTCCGGCTTTCACCTCGTCACCGAGGTTCACCAACCTTTCGACGATCTTGCCGGGGACACGAAAGCCAAGATCGCTCTGGACGCGGGGCGCGATCGTCCCGGTAAAGCTTCTGGCGACGGTATCCGGCGTCGTTGCCTCTACGACACTCACAAATGGAATTGCGGTCCGGGGATCGGCCGCTGCCGCGACTTTCTCGGTCGGCCAAAAGACAAACGCGGCGGTGGCGGCGCCGGCGATCACGACCGCAGAGGAGAGGAGAAACTTCGTTTTCATGTGATGACCCTTCTTGACGGTCGATTCATCGGAATAGATTGCAACTTAAATCTAAAACGTATATAGATGTCAAATGAAATTTAAAAAGGAGCGCCAAATGCGAGTCACTCGAGCCCAGGCCGAAGCAAATCGAGACGCAGTGATCACTGCGGCAAGCCGACTCTTTCGCGAACATGGTTTTGACGGGATCAGTCTCAAAGACCTGATGAAGGCAGCCGGCCTCACCCAGGGCGGCTTCTATAAGCAGTTCGAATCCAAAGACGATCTCGCGGCGCTCGCATCCCGTCGGGCGATGGAGAGTGCAACGCGCCGGTGGTCTTCCGTCGCAGCCTCAAGCTCGGATCCTCTGCGCGCAGTCGTCGGTCTCTACTTGTCGGCTGACCATCACGGAGAAACGGGGGACGGATGCCCGCTCGTCGCACTTGGCTCTGACGCAGCTCGCCAAAGGGCGAAAGTCCGGACACCCTTCCAAGACGGGATCGAGGCTCATCTGCAGGTGCTGGAGGAACTGATGCCGGAAAATGGCGAGCCCGATGCCAATGAAAAGGCGATGGTAGTGCTGTCCCTGATGGTCGGCGCGGTCACGCTATCAAGGATCATGACGGACACGGATATGTCGGACCGTCTGCTTCAAGCGGCGGCCAATGACGTAAAGCGCCTCGCCCCTCTCGACGAAGACTAGGACGCCACCGTTCCAGTCCGGCAACACACAATTTCTCAGAGTTATCATGCGTCGTATCGTCGTCACAGGCATGGGTGCGGTGAGCCCGCTCGGTGCCAATGTCTCAAGCTCCTGGACACGGCTCAAAGCCGGAAAATCCGGGATTCGCCGCCTATCGGACGAGGTTGTCGGTGATCTCCCCGCCAAGATCGGTGGTGTGGTCCCCTCCATCGCCGAGGACGCAGAAGCAGGGTTCGATCCTGATCTTGTGCTGCCGCCGAAAGATCAGCGAAAGATCGATCGCTTTATTCTTTTCGCGCTCGCGGCGGCTGACGAGGCACTTGCGCAGGCGCGTTGGAAGCCCATTTCGGAAGAGGACCGCCTTCGAACGGCGACGATCATTGCTTCCGGGATCGGCGGCTTTCCCGCCATCACTGACGCGGTGCGGACTGTCGACCATAAGGGGCCAAGACGTTTGTCGCCCTTCACCATCCCGTCGTTTCTGGTCAATCTGGCAGCAGGTCAGGTATCGATACGACATGGATTGAAGGGTCCCCTTGGAGCACCCGTGACGGCCTGCGCTGCAGGAGTTCAGGCGATTGGTGACGCCGCCAGGCTCATTCGTGCGAACGAAGCCGACATCGCCATCTGCGGCGGGACGGAAGCCTGCATGAATATCGTGAGCCTTGGCGGCTTTGCTGCTGCGCGGTCCTTGTCTGCGGGGTTCAACGATACGCCTGAACTGGCATCGCGACCGTTCGATATACTCCGCGACGGGTTCGTCATGGGCGAAGGCGCAGGCGTGCTGGTCATCGAATCCCTCAGCCATGCCCTTGCGCGCGGTGCCGAGCCTTTGGCCGAATTGGTCGGCTACGGCACGACAGCCGACGCCCACCACATCACGTCCGGTCCTGAGGATGGATCGGGTGCCGCGAGAGCCATGCAAATTGCAATCCGACAGGCCGGTATTTCTCCTCAGGAAATCCAGCACGTGAATGCTCACGCGACCTCCACGCCGGTTGGAGACCGTGGGGAAATCGAGGCCATCAAGTCTGTGTTCGGGAAGGCATCCGGTCTGGCGGTGAGCGGCACGAAATCAGCGACCGGTCACCTGCTCGGTGCTGCCGGTGGGCTGGAAGCAATCTTTGCGATCATGGCTCTGCGCGATCAGATTGCGCCGCCAACGCTGAATCTGGATGCACCGGACCCTGCCAGCGACGGAATCGACATCGTCGCCAAGGTGGCCCGGCCGCTGTTCATGGATTACGCGATCACCAATGGTTTCGGCTTCGGCGGCGTGAATGCGAGTGCGCTGTTTAAGCGCTGGCCTGCAAAAGCGGCATAGGCCTCAACAAGCGATTTCGAACGAGGATAGGACGGATTATAATGATGCACCCCCTACAGAAACCGGCAGGCTGGAAGCCGAAGATTGCCGTGATCGGTGTCGGCGGCGCCGGCGGAAACGCAGTCGACAACATGATCACCCAGGCATTATCCGGTGTCGATTTTCTCGTTGCCAACACCGACGCTCAGGCGCTCGTCAAGTCCAAAGCGCTGCAGGTCGTGCAACTTGGCCTGAAGGTTACCGAGGGTCTGGGCGCCGGCTCGCTCCCAGCAGTCGGTCGTGCCGCTGCGGAAGAGTCGATCCATGAGATCATGGAGCATCTCGCGAATTATCATATGTGCTTTATCGCCGCTGGCATGGGCGGTGGCACAGGGACCGGGGCCGCGCCGGTTATTGCCCGCGCCGCGCGGCAGGCCGGCATTCTCACCGTCGCCGTTGTCACGGAGCCCTTCATGTTCGAGGGCTCACACCGCATGCGCCAGGCGAAAAGAAGGTATCGAACAACTCCTCGAAGTCGCCGATACCGTCATTGTTGTCCCAAACCAGAGCCTCTTTCGCCTCTCAGCCCCTCATACCACGCTTGCGGCGGCCTTTGCTTCGGCTGACGCCGTGCTCTATGCAGGTGTCAGTTCGATCGTCGATCTGGTCTTGAAGGAAGGAGTGGTCAATCTCGATTTCGCCGATGTGAAAGCGATCATGCGAGACATGGGCTTGGCGGTGATGGGGACCGGAGACGCTGCGGGCCCAGGCAGAGCGACTACGGCCGCGAAAGCAGCCCTTGAAAACCCGCTGTTTGGTGACGCTATACTCAGGGACGCAAAAGGGGTTCTCGTCTCGATCTCTGCCGGTCGAGATCTCACTCTGTTCGAAGTCGATGAGGCGGCCGGCCGTATCCGCGAAGAAGTCGATGGGAATGCCGAAATCATCTTCGGCGCAAGCTTCGACGAAAGCCTCGATGACCGGATGCGGGTGTCGCTCATCGCAACCGGGATTGGACGGGCGGCCGGAGCGCCGCTGCTTGTCGACCGTGTCGCCTGACGTTCATGATCCAGGGTCCGTCGGCTTCTGAAGCCAATGCGTTCCTGAGCATATCAACTCAGCTCAGCAAAAGATCGGCTGGTGGTGAAAACATTCGATCTTATCGTCCCCGAAAGGAAAAGGTCGGGCGTTTGACGGCAATGTGGGGAACTCTTGGATGGGAATGATGGGCTGAAAGGGGTCATATTGCCTCTGCTCGAGGCTTGGCGTGGCATCCGCCAGCGCGCTGAGTTCTTTCCCGACCACCGTGCAGAAACGCAAAAACCCGCCGAGAGGCGGGTTTTTGCGTATTGGCAGTCGAGAATTTGGTTGCGGGTTCAGGCTTTGCTGTTTTTCTGTCCCGCTTCGTCGGCTTCGCCTCGTTGCGGGCCCCTGACGAGGCGTTAACTCCTCGACCCGTTACCAAACAAAAAGCCCGCGCTGAGGCGGGCTATTTGTTTGGTTGCGGGGGCAGGATTTGAACCGTTCGGATCTTAAAACAGTCCACTGGACTGTTTTATCGGGCTTTGCCCGACCGACCGCTCACCCTTCAGGTTATGGTGAGCTTTGCGAACGAGGAGCTACCATCGCCAGGGAAAGCGAAGCTTTTCCGCCAGCGATAACTGGTCTGGGTAGCTTGGATAAGACAAGGGAATTTGGTTGCGGGGGCAGGATTTGAACCTGCGGCCTTCAGGTTATGAGCCTGACGAGCTACCGGGCTGCTCCACCCCGCGCCATGATGAGCTGTCTGGGCATGCCCGGACTTTTTGTTTGCCGGTCCTCGAAGGCTTTGCCTTCTGCGGTTCGGCGGGGGCTGCTCCACCCCGCGGTATATATTAACACGAAAGGCCGCTTTGTGAGCGGCCCTTTGATCGGCTTTGGGCCGTTGGTCTGTGATGAGAAGATTTTATATCATGAAGTTGCGTTTTGCAGACCTGGCAGCGACCTACTCTCCCGCGTCTTAAGACGAAGTACCATGGGCGCAGGGGCGTTTCACGGCCGTGTTCGGAAAGGGAACGGGTGCAGCCACCCCGCCATAACCACCAGGTCGGCAAAGCGCAACTTATGTTTGAGAAGCTGGTGATGTTTTCACATCGTTTATTTGAACACGTCTTCAAGCATCATCGAACTTTGTTCGATGAGCACAGTCAATGAGAACGATCAAGCCGATCGAGCTATTAGTACCGGTAAGCTTCATGCGTTGCCGCACTTCCACACCCGGCCTATCAACGTGGTCGTCTTCCACGGCTCTGATAGGGAATACTCGTTTTCAGGTGGGTTTCCCGCTTAGATGCCTTCAGCGGTTATCCCGTCCATATATAGCTACCCTGCTATGCCCTTGGCAGGACAACAGGTCCACCAGAGATATGTCCATCCCGGTCCTCTCGTACTAGGGACAGATCCTGTCAATATTCCTACACCCACGGCAGATAGGGACCGAACTGTCTCACGACGTTCTGAACCCAGCTCACGTACCGCTTTAATTGGCGAACAGCCAAACCCTTGGGACCTGCTCCAGCCCCAGGATGCGATGAGCCGACATCGAGGTGCCAAACAACCCCGTCGATATGGACTCTTGGGGGTCATCAGCCTGTTATCCCCGGCGTACCTTTTATCCGTTGAGCGATGGCCCTTCCACGCGGGACCACCGGATCACTATGACCGACTTTCGTCTCTGCTCGACTTGTCAGTCTCGCAGTCAGGCGGGCTTATGCCATTGCACTCGACGACCGATTTCCGACCGGTCTGAGCCCACCATCGCGCGCCTCCGTTACTCTTTCGGAGGCGACCGCCCCAGTCAAACTACCCACCATACACTGTCCCGGACCCGGATGACGGGCCGCGGTTAGACATCCATGACGATAAGGGTGGTATTTCAAGGATGGCTCCACGGAAACTGGCGTCCCCGCTTCAAAGCCTACCACCTATCCTACACATGCCGACACGAATGCCAGTGTAAAGCTATAGTAAAGGTGCACGGGGTCTTTCCGTCTGACCGCAGGAACCCCGCATCTTCACGGGGAATTCAATTTCACTGAGTCTATGTTGGAGACAGCGGGGAAGTCGTTACGCCATTCGTGCAGGTCGGAACTTACCCGACAAGGAATTTCGCTACCTTAGGACCGTTATAGTTACGGCCGCCGTTTACTGGGGCTTCGATTCAAAGCTTGCACCTCTCCTCTTAACCTTCCAGCACCGGGCAGGCGTCAGACCCTATACGTCGTCTTGCGACTTCGCAGAGCCCTGTGTTTTTGATAAACAGTCGCTACCCCCTGGTCTGTGCCACCCCACAAGAGTTGCCTCATATGGGGTCACGCTTCTTCCGAAGTTACGCGTGCAATTTGCCGAGTTCCTTCAACATAGTTCTCTCAAGCGCCTTGGTATACTCTACCTGACCACCTGTGTCGGTTTCGGGTACGGTCTATACGGTGGAGCTATTTCCTGGAACCGCTCCGCTGCCCTGATAATCCAATAAACCAGAACAACTTGTGCAATCCGTCACTACCACCAGGCCCACGAATATTAACGTGGTTCCCATCGACTACGCATTTCTGCCTCGCCTTAGGGGCCGGCTAACCCTGCTCAGATTAACTTTAAGCAGGAACCCTTGGTCTTTCGGCGAGAGGGTCTCTCACCCTCTTTATCGTTACTCATGTCAACATTCGCACTTCCGATACCTCCAGGAGCCCTCACAGGTCTCCCTTCATCAGCTTACGGAACGCTCCGCTACCACGTGTATTGCTACACATCCTCAGCTTCGGTGCATGGCTTCAGCCCCGTTACATTTTCGGCGCAAAGACCCTTATTTAGACCAGTGAGCTGTTACGCTTTCTTTAAATGATGGCTGCTTCTAAGCCAACATCCTGGTTGTTTTGGGATCCTCACATCCTTTCCCACTTAGCCATGACTTGGGGACCTTAGCTGGAGGTTAGGGTTGTTGCCCTTTTCACGACGGACGTTAGCACCCGCCGTGTGTCTGCCGAGTAGTACTCCCCGGTATTCGGAGTTTGGTTAGGATCAGTAAGACGGTGAGTCCCCATAGCCCATCCAGTGCTCTACCCCCGGGGGTATTCGCTCGACGCTCTACCTAAATAGATTTCGCGGAGAACCAGCTATTTCCGAGTTTGATTGGCCTTTCACCCCTAGCCACAAGTCATCCCAATCTATTGCAACAGAT
Source organism: Rhizobium sp. N324 (assembly GCF_001664485.1). NCBI lineage: Bacteria > Pseudomonadati > Pseudomonadota > Alphaproteobacteria > Hyphomicrobiales > Rhizobiaceae > Rhizobium > Rhizobium sp. N324. The sequence continues at coordinate 4,191,471 of NZ_CP013630.1, forward strand.
GCGGGTTCGGTCCTCCAGTTGGTGTTACCCAACCTTCAACCTGCTCATGGCTAGATCACTCGGTTTCGGGTCTAATGCAACAAACTATATCGCCCTATTCAGACTCGCTTTCGCTTCGCCTACACCTACCGGCTTAAGCTTGCTTGTTACACTAAGTCGTTGACCCATTATACAAAAGGTACGCCGTCACCCTTGCGGGCTCCGACTGTTTGTAGGCATCCGGTTTCAGGTTCTATTTCACTCCCCTTGTCGGGGTGCTTTTCACCTTTCCCTCACGGTACTTGTTCGCTATCGGTCATGCACGAGTACTTAGGCTTGGAGAGTGGTCTCCCCATGTTCAGACAGGATTTCTCGTGTCCCGCCCTACTCTAGGACAATCATGATATCTACGCGTACGGGGCTGTCACCCACTACGGCCGCACTTTCCAGAGCGTTCCACTTTAATCACAATTGCCACTGGCCTGGTCCGCGTTCGCTCGCCACTACTTGCGGAGTCTCGGTTGATGTCCTTTCCTGCAGGTACTTAGATGTTTCAGTTCCCTGCGTTCGCTTCTTACACCCTATGTATTCAGGTGTAGATACCTTATCACAATGCTTGGAAACCGAGCGCGTCAGAGACGCGTCAGGCAATAGCCATTAGGCAGCAGCCAATAGTTTTCACTACTGCCTATTGCCTTCTTCCTACTGCCTCGCGTGCCTTCGGCACGCTCGATTTCCCAAGCATTTAAGGTGGGTTGCCCCATTCGGAGATCCATGGATCAAAGCTCATTCGCAGCTCCCCACGGCTTTTCGCAGCGTATCACGTCCTTCATCGCCTGTGCATGCCAAGGCATCCACCAAATGCCCTTACGACACTTAATCGTTCTCATTGCCAATGCTCATCATCTCGTTGTCCGTTTCGAAGAAACGACAACAGACCGGGTTACCTTTTACAACCCAGTCAATCCAACAATGCCATTAACGTGTTCGACAGGTCTGCTTTATTGGAGCTACGCCGAGCAGCCCACTTGCAGCCTGTCTTAAGACCAGC